>JBFJMM010000147.1:0-5645 GCA_041633885.1 Porticoccaceae bacterium | reverse complement strand
GGGCTCATAGTGAGTAGACTATCCGCCGGGCGCTAAAGGTATCATATTTTTTCTAGTCAAAATTGAAAAAGCGTCGCGCGTTGTCTCCCAGGAAAGCGGATTTCTGCCGGTCATTCAAGAACGGTAATTCTTTGGTTTCCTCAATTTGCTTGCGTACGGCTTTAAAATCGACTTCGTGAGGGTAGTCGGTGGAAAACGCAAACGGCTCAATGCCGACCCGTTGCACCAGGTGTTCCAGCGTCGGTTCTTCGCCCTCACAGCCAATCAGTATTTGCCCACCGGTCAGGTACTGCTCAAAGGTTTTGTTAAACCTCATCATGTCCGCGTCCAGTGCCGCGTTGCGCGCCATCCGATCGAGGAAGATGGCACACCAGGCGGAGCCGCCTTCCGTAAACGCCACCTTTAAATCGGGCCACTGCTCGAAAATACCAGCGTGGATCATGCTGCTGCAGGCAATCATCAAACCTATCGGATGATGTACCACATGGGACGCCGCCAGCGTATCGTAGGCATCGAGGCCCATGCCCCCATTCGGCCCGCCATGCACACCGAGCACGCAACCCAGACGCGCCGCCTCAGCATACACCGGCCAGTAATATTCGTGTCCCAGCGGCAACGCAAGTCCGCTGGATGGCAGCATCGCTCCCGGCAACTTGAGATCATTCACAGCGCGACGCAATTCCGTCACCGCATGTTGCGGGCTTTGCATGGGAATCAGTGCCATGGGCCGCAGTTTATCGCTCAGCCGCCGGTAGCGATCCCCCACGTAATCGTTGTAGGCCTGGCAAACGGCCGTTGCATACCCGACCTGACGCAATGCGCCGACGGTAAGCCCTTCGCTGGTGTACATCACCGTGTACTCCACATCGGCCTTGTCGAGAAATTCCAGCCAGTCTTCCCCACTACCCTTGCGGAATCCAGACGCAGACTGGTGCTCGCCCATAATGCCGAACTTTTCCCGGTAGGTTGCTGGATCGGGCCAGTGCACCCCATCCAGGGTTGGGAAAGGCGTACGGAAAAAATTTTGTGGTTTTAAACACAACTCTTTTACCGAGGGGTGCGCGTATTCCGCCATCTCCTCCAGAGATTCCATAATATGACCGTCCGCGTCCACCGCTCGCGCTATGGCGTCACTCATCGCTAATTCTCCATAAAGACTGTCGATCACTCACCCGGGTGGACGATAGCATTGCCGGGCCGGGTATTACCCCGCCCTGGGAATTCTGGCACCGGCCGCGTCAAGTTCCTCACCCAACGCCTGTACCCCTTCGTAAAACAGTCGGGCTGCACCCAGCGCGGTGTCAAGTCCGGATAGCACATCCTGGGCCCGTTGTGGGGACGTCACGTGCTCGCGAATTGGTCGCCACACTCGTTTGCCCGCGTGTTCGAGATCCGCCTTTTCGTGGTAGTCGAAGAAAAACACCTGCTCCTGGGTCAAACCCAGATCGTCCCGCCACTTCGCAGCACTTAAGTTAGTTGGTTCCCGGATAGCGGTCAGCACAAACTCCTCGAGGGACGTGGACAACCAGCCGATTATCCAGTGGCGATTCCGACACAGATTTTCCGTAATATTATTGTACAAATCGACCTTTGGCACTGGCTTTGCATCGTTCAGTTGCGCATCCGTCAAACCCACCGTGCGACCCATCTCCCATAGAATTTTGGTGTGGGCCGCCTCTATGTTTTTATCGTAAACCAGCTCTTCGGTCATTTGTGCAATGGTTTTTCGCACCACCGCCGGATCGGGGCAGCGGCTCATCCAGGCGGGCCGCCACACGGAGCTAAACAGGCGATTACGGATGGAGTGTTGCAGCATCCACGCCTGCGCCTGACCCGGCGTCAGCCGGCTCCTGAACCACGGCCATCCCTCGGCCGCCGCGACGCAACGTTCAGCTATAGTGTCGACTATATCATCCCCTGGCGTGGCCATTATTTATTCCTCTCTGATTATTTTTCACTGCCGCCAACCGTTCTCAGTGCGGTTGCAGTAGCCAGCCTGCTGTGCCGTTTTATTTATGTGCGACCTGGTACAGCTGTGACTTTGGCGGGCGTGAATCAGATAAACAAAAACAGACCCTGGACTGCTCCCGGCCGCGGCGATCACTTCCCCGGATAACATACAGGCCTACGTCCAGCACCGTCAACCCTGTGGTCGACAACCTATTTTATTGGGTTACCCCGCCCCGAATGCCCGGAGCAGCCTGCAGAGCCAGCCCAATCCCATGTTAGGATACCAATGCGTAACTCAACGAATGCCTCCCGGTTTACCAACGTCGGCGGCGCGTCCAACAACTTCATGGGTGGAACGAAACGAATGATCAGCCAAATTGCCACCGCCCTGCTTATCCTGTTGATGTTCGGTATGGGCCTTGGGCTGACCACCCGGGATTTTCGCCGCGTCGCCGAGATCCCCAGGGCCACTCTGATCGGACTGTGCGGACAACTCCTGCTATTGCCGGCACTGGGTTTTGGGTTGTGCCTGGCCCTCAACCTGTCCCGGGATCTCGCCATTGGCGTTATGTTACTCACCCTGTGCCCGGGTGGCGTACTGTCAAATCTGTTTACCCTGCTGGGGCGCGGCGATGTGGCGTTGTCGGTAACCATGACCACCATCTCCAGTATGGTGACCGTATTCACCCTGCCGGTGGTACTGAATATCAGCCTGCTGGTGTTCAGTGACAGCAGCGTGCAGTTTACGCTGCCCGTTCTCAAAACCGCCCTGCAGATTTTAGTGGTGACCATCATTCCCGTGTCACTGGGGATGGTGGTGCTCCGCCGCGCACCATTTTTCGCCGCACGGGCCAGTCGCTGGGTGCGCATCGGCTGTACCATTTTTCTACCCCTGGTAATTGGCGGCGTACTGTTCAAGAACGGCGGGGAATGGTTTAGTAATTTCGCCAAGGCGGGCGCCCTCACCGTAACCCTCAATCTGCTGGCGATTGTATTGGGTTATGCATTGGGCAAACTGGCCAGACTGGACGCCAGACAGGTACGCACATTGTCGATTGAGGTGGGTGCGCAGAACGCCATGCTCGGCGTCACCATTGCCCTCAGCCCGTTCCTGCTCAACAGTCCACAAATTGCCATGGTGCCGTCCATCTATGGGGTTACCATGGTGATTATTCTGTGGGCCTATGTCACCGTCGTAAACCGCGCGCAGGACAATCGGTTAATCCCGGCGACTGCCCCCGTCAAATGAGTGTTTATGGCGATGACACCGCGGCTATTGCGGCGATCGCTAAACGACTCGCGAACGGTACTTAATGGGCGGCAACGGGATCTGTACTTTTAGGGACGCTCGCCGCACCCGAATTGAGGGACATCTGCCACTGCTGTAATTTATTTTCTATGGTTTCGGTGGTGTACATCGAGGGGTTGGACGCCTTGATCTCCTGTTCTTTTTCCCACCGGGCAATCAGGGATCTGGCTCGGTGGAATGCCTCGATAAAGTCTGCAGAAATCTCCAGGGACTGCTCGAAATACGCGCGACCGAAATAGGTGAATGTTTGATCGTCACCGCACCCGAACGATGTTTTGTCGGCCGCCGCTGCAGTCAATACCGCCGTCGAATCATTTTTTAGCGGATTTATAAACACGCCCGAATGGCAGGCCGATATCACCACAACCTTGTGTTTTATCCCGGTGCTTGCGAGCATCTTCGATAATTTATCGGGACTGAGAGCTTCGAGAGTTAATCCGCTGTGGCCCAGCGCCAAACCATCTTCCTCACTGCCATGACTGGTTGCGTAGATGAATAAAATGTCCTCGTCTTTATCCATGACTAGTGAAAGACGCATAAGGGCTTTGTTGATGCTGGTTACCGTCGCCAGTGGTCTGTGTTCTATATCGCGTTGGCTATTGACCAGATAAACAGCTTTTTCACCGGTATCGAATAACCGAGCGAACTGCGCTTCCACAAAATTAATTTCCCTGCGAAACACCTCCTGCCTGCCCCATCCGGCGATACCCAGCACATACAGGTCCGGTCGATCTGCAGCGCCGGGGCGAATCCGATCAAGCGCTTCCTCCAGCAAGCGCTGCTGATTGTACAGGGCCCATTCCGTTATGTGTTCGGACCCATACACCGTCACGTTGCCGTCGCCTGCAACCAGATTATTCCATTCCCACTTCCCGGAAAACGCTTTGACCCCATCAACGGGATGCTGGTACTCAACCTGACCCTTGCCGTGCTTTTGACCGTAAGAAAATTCCCCGACGTATTTATTGCCGTTTTTTTCAATTAATGTGCCGTGACCATCAAACTGGCCATACCGAAAGCTGCCTTTGTAATGGGTTCCATCAACCCCGATAAATTCCCCCGCGCCGTTTAAATCACCGTCCTCAAAAATGCCTTGCCACTGGTTGCCGTCCTCATCGGTTTTTATGCCCTCCCCTGAGGCCATCCAATTGACAAATTCACCGACCACCGTCCCGTTATTTTTACTGGTATACGAGCCCGTGCCGGTAAATTGCCCTGCGACAAAATTCCCCGCATACACCTCGCTACGAGACGTTTCATAAACACCCTGCCAGTGCATCTGTCCGTCTTTAAATTCACCCGTATAGTTATCGCCATTGGCGTGGGTGAGTTGCCCGCTCCCGTGGTGCCGGCCACCGCGCGCAACCTGTCCGACGTACATGCTGCCATCTTGCATGGTCCATTGCCCCTGCCCTTCCATCTGCCCCATAACAAAGGCGCCACGATAGCTGTCTCCGTTGCGATAGATTATTTCACCGATACCATGCTCCAAACCATCTACATAAGCCCCCTCGTAAGTATGGCTGTCGGGTACAGAGAATTTGCCGTGCCCGTTAAACAGGCCGCGCTCGAATTCCCCCTCATATTGCACACCATTGCGCCAACGCAGGCGACCTTGGCCGGACAGCAGGCCCTCCCCATCGACTTCACCCACATAGTTACTCCCGTCGGCAAACGTGAGCTTGTTGTGCAGCAACTGCGGTATAAAGCCGAGGCCCAGGTCGCTCTGTGTAAAGACCAGCAGCGCACCGATAAACCCGACACCAATAGCGGCTGTATGTACGATAATTTTTCGCATTTTCTATGGAAATATCCGTTTTTGGCGAGGGCTGGGCCGCGCTTACCCGGCGACCGCGCTGTTGTTCTGATTGAACAGCATAATCGAAAAACCGGGTACACTAAACGGAATTTCTGAACAATGAGTCAGGACGTCCGCATCCCGTTAGCCGAGATGAGCCGCCCCTTAACGCGGGGCTGTTGTTGAACCACGCCTGAAGGCCTGATAAACAAACAGGGCGAAAGCAAATACCCCTGCCGAGAACACCACATCACCCGGAACACGGGCCCACACCAGCCCCTCCATCAGTGCGCTGTGCATAAATTCGGCGGATCGCGCGTACGCGTAATAGTGTTTCACGCTCGCGTAGGTTTGCCACAGACCCTGGGGCAACAGCGAAAGAAATGTCATCATCGCCAGTCCTATATTCAGGCTCCAGAATGAAATGGCGAGCAGCCTCTGATTCCACTGCCGCACATCGGTTAACCCACGCAAACAAAACAGCATCAGCCCTAAACCGAGCATGCCGTACACGCCAAACAGCGCCGCGTGACCATGATTAGCGGTGGTATTGAGACCCTGCATATAGTACAGCGCAATGGGCGGGTT
>JBFJMM010000146.1:0-5648 GCA_041633885.1 Porticoccaceae bacterium | reverse complement strand
GTTTCGGTATCCAGCAGGGCGAGCTTCAAAAAATGTTCCGCGGTATGGTGTTCCCCCAACTGTCTCAGGGCCGTATCCCGGGCGGGTACGGCAGCGCGACGCTGTGCCGCGCTGCCACGCTCCGCCAGGGGGTGAGCGACGCTTAATAAGCCCTCCCAATCTTTACGTGCCGTTAACGTGGCGAACGATTGCAGGTCGTTGGCCGTCGCCGGTGGGCCACTCTTTTGGGGCGCGGTGACAAGTTCTCGCGAGAACCACAATCTTTGTTCTTCCAGATAGCGCCACAGGGGACGCCAGTGGTGGGAGATCAGGTCCCGCTGGTCGCTGTCTGCCACGGGCGCCTCCACGCCGCCCGATAGCGCGCGCTCCCACTGCTTGCTGTCCCGTAAACCGCGCATAAACACTTCGCGCAACAACTGTCGATCTGTCTCCAGCAACGTGGCAAACTCCAGCTCGCTGAGGGCAAAAGCCCGGCTGTTGCGGAGTTCCGCCGCGGCGATCAGGGGTGTCCCCTTCAGCTGCTCGACGCGCAGCATTCTGGCTCCGGCGGGCACCGGGATTTCAATGGCATGGGCAGCGATTTCAAGGTTGCCATCGAACACTGACGCAATACCCTCCGGTAGTGGCGCGTCCCGGTGGGCGGAGAGATCCAGTAACAATGTGGTAGTGGCGTTATTATCGAAGGTAACGCGCACCTCCGCATAGTCCACCGCGCTCGGTGTCGTCAGGGCGCTGAATGCCACCCGCGCAAAGCTTCGTACCGGCAGCGCCCGAAGGGCAAACGACAGTGGCTCGTGCAATGGATAAAAATACGCGCTGGGTTTTGCCAGGTTTTCGCCCGGTAGATTGGCCGACGCGTACCGCAGTTGCGCCGGCGGTGACGACGGCCGATCCGGTTGCAGGTCCCGATAGCGGGTTGCTCTCTCCCAAACCGTGTTACGCAATGCCTGTATGCGGGTAGATGGTGTGTCCAGCAGATAGTTATCGAGCAGCGCCAGGGCGCTAAGGCCACCGTCCCGGTGCTGGTTATTCAGCAGTGCGCGCACCTGCGTGTAGATCTGTCTTTCCTGCGCGGGCCAGTCAGTTGCATTCGGCAGCGCCAGGTTGAGGGTTTGAGTGGCCCTGTGGCCGACGATGTTCATACCGGGAATCGGAGCGCGGCGGTTAATATCGAGCAAGTAACGGCCGCTGCCAGCGCTGGCAACGCGAATCAGAAGGTCGCGATCAGCGCGCAGGGTTAGACGCCCTGGTTCTGCCTGCGGGTCCAGGTGCAGGTATTGAGAGCGCACCCTGACACGGGGGCAGCTGGCATACTCGCTCGCGATCAGATTGCGTCCGTTGAACACCGCGGTTTGCGGTGCTTGCTGGTGCCATTGGGTGGTGAGCTGATAGTCCGTCGTATCGCCGCGGCCAGCCAGTTCAACGCGGGACTCTATCTCCAGCGGTGTGTTGGCGGCGACGGTAAGTTCGAGCGCCTGTCCAGCCGCCAGCCGCCAGTATTTTTTGCCGTCGGCGTGCAGGGATTGGCCTGGCAGGTTGAAGACTCGGCCGGCGCCGCTCCCTATCTCCAGCTGTCCAGCGGTGAAGCGTGTACCGATATCCGGTGGCAGCGACTGGGTAAATTGTACGATCAGGGTGCGTTGCGTGGTGGTCACATCGCCCATGATCACAGTGTGTTGCAGGTTAGTGCGGTGCCAGGGCGTTTCCCGATAGGTGCCGAAGCGTTCGGCGACCCACAGTCTGGGGGTGGCGATGCCCCTGGCGTCAAGACGTAATACCTGGTTGCCGGGAAGTGTGATCAGTACCCGCTGGGCGTCGAGTTGATAACCAAAGGCAAGCCCGGACGGCTCGGGGATTTCCCCGGGTACTTCCTGCTGGCTGGCGACGGGAACCTGTAGCCAGGTAACGGCGGTTGGGGAATTGATGGGCAGCGCGCCGGCCCGAGCGCTAAGAATGGCCCAGAGCAGGGCACTTAGTGCCGGGTGTCGTCGCCCCCATCGCATGCCTGCTAACACCGGCTCCCCTCATTATAGACAACTCCAAAAACCATCTCTAAGTTGCCGTTTATTCAGTAAATTCTTGCGATTTATAGCATCTATTTCAATATGAATAAAGCCTTTGTGGCCAATCAACGTCAACCAGTTGGCCATACTGTTCGTGGTTCCGCCTAACTCATTGATATCTCTGGGAAATAGTGCGACATCCGAGAATTGTTGTGAAAGGCAGCTGGCAACCTTCGAACTGGCCGGGGTTACCCAACGGGTGCCACCGCTGATGATGAATGCCTTGCTCTGGTTAAATTTGTTGTCCCGTTTACTGCGGGCGAAGCCGTGGATCTGCACGATTTTGCCGTCGCTATAGACGGCGGCGAAGGCCCGCGTAAACGCCATCATCGGCGACGCCGCATTATGGGCCAGGTCTGCGTACACCGCGTTGCTGGCGCGATTGTCGACGCGAAAGCGGTGCGCGGAGTTGAGGGCGAGCGCGGCGGCCGAGTGCTCAAAAAACAGCAGTTTCGCGATATGTCCCGTGCGGCGATCGTGGTATTGGTGGGGTGCCTGAAGCGCGATGGGGGAACTGGGTGTGGAACGAAACAGGTAGTACCCGGAACCTTCTCGCGGCGCGGTCGGCGCGAGTTTGTAGACGCTCGTTTGCCCGTTGGTTATGGTGGTTAACGTCATGCCGAGCTGGGTCCAGGCGGAGAAAATATTTTCCGTAAAATCGCCATTGAACATGGCGCGAAATAATTCTTCCGCTCGCTGCAAATCCGTGCTGTTCCACTGTATAAAGTTGCGCTCTCGCTGATGCAGGCCGTGGTTATTGTCCGAGCCGGTGGCGGCGGTGCTGGCGTCCGTGGCGCTAACCGATAGACAGGAAGCGAGTAACAGGTGCAGGTATTTGCTCATCGTACCCTCACATATCTTCCATAAAAAATTGGGCGACGCCCGGTTCCGCGCGAATGCTGTAGAGTTGCATCAATGGCGTGGGTCCTTCCATGGCGCGAACCCGCAGACGGTATTTTCCCGCTGGCAGGTCCTCGCCCAGACTCACCACCAACCGCTGCGCTAATCCCAGGGGACGAGCCTGGTGATCCATCTCGAAACCTTCCGATTCTCCGCTCTTCGCCTCCAGCGTAAACTGGGTTTCCCCGAAGGTCCAGGCACTGTAGGGACCGGCACGGGGCGGCAGGCCTTCAACGGCGACGCTAATCCGGGTTGGCTGGAGGTCGCCGGTGGCCGGAAAGGCTACCAGTGTGAAGTTCTGCCGGTCGCGGCCGATTTTCTCGATATCGAAATCCAGATTGCGACCATTGAACATATAGGCAAAGCGTTGCTGCCAGGCAAAATTGCAGCGACAGCGATTGATAAACCAGCGCGTATCGTCATTGCCCCCTGCCGCGCTGATACTGATCCTGTGACTACCGGCCGGAATGGGTGGCAGAGACAATAATCCGCTGCGTCCCTGAATAAAAAAATTACCGAGGGGTTGATTGTCTACCTTCACCGTGACGCTTTGCGCGCCGCTGACACTGCGACGATAAAGCAGGGTGGGCGTTACGGTGGCCAGCCCGGCGGACGACAAAAGCGTGACGGGTTCGCCGGGTTTAAGGGGGGCATAAAAATTCCCCGCCGCTGCTTCGCGGGGCTGGGTGGCATGGAAAGGTTTGACCATCAACGGTTTGCCGGTAACGTTACTGGTGGGCGCGATTTCCTCCCAGTCGTAGATGCCGGCGAGAATATCGGCGTTGCGTATTGGCGGCCGCGGTTGAATTGTGATCTGTTGCTTACGGGCGGCGAGCGTCAACTGCGTGTCGTTGTCCGGCAGCATCAGAAACCAACCGGGGATGCGGCCGCCCTGGTGCTCCCAGGTACGATAGTCTTTTGGCACCACCCGTTTCAGCGATAGCCCGGATGGACGGGAATACAGGGAGGCGTAGGTACTTGTGTCCCCCGTGAATTCAATATGGTGGGCATTTTCGGGCAGGCGCAGATAATAACTGTATTTATCGCTAATGGGGCGCCACTCGCGCTGGGTAACCAGGATATCGTACGCGGATTGCTGGGTGGGCGCAGCCAGGGTACCGCTGCTCAATACAGTGCCGGCGGCGTCGACAATACGATAGGTGGCGGGCGATATGTTGGTTACCGCGCTCCGCTGCCGCGGCACGGGAGTGAATTGCTCATTGCGTAGATCTATCCGCACATCGGTACTCAGGTTGGTCAGGGTATGCATGTCGTAGGTAACCGCCGCACGGGGGTCGAGCTGAAAGATGTTGAGTTTGTACAGCAGATTGACATCCCCGTCCTCAAGGGTTGGTGAGGTAATAACGACCTGAAAGGATCCATCTGTCTCGATCTCAATAAAACCCGGCGCAAATTTTTTACGCAGTGATGGCGATCGTCGGTCGAGGTTAAATTCGTAACTTGCGGGGTGTTGCAAGAGGTGATTCCAATAGCGCACAGTTACCGTGAAGGGGCCAGAGGTGATGACACCGGTAGGCTTGAACGACACGTCCAGTTCAGTGGGTTCGGGAACAATCGCGGTCACGCGCAGGGTTTTGTCGATCGGGCGCCCGATACTCAATGGAATATCTTCCAAAAACATATCGTCTTCATCGATATTGCGGGTATACAGAGTGCGAGTTTGAAAACCTGTACCAGTTGGAGCTTTGGGATACCAGCGTTGCGCAACGCGATCGTTAATTTCTCGCGGGGTCATCAACGACCAGGGGAATACATGGTAGTCGGTAATACGCCGTTGTTTATCCGCTCCGAGGCGCAGCCAACGCAACCTGGCCTGGTCGTCCCGTAGCTGGCGGTGCATCAGTACTCT
Organism: Porticoccaceae bacterium; assembly: GCA_041633885.1. Taxonomy (GTDB): domain Bacteria; phylum Pseudomonadota; class Gammaproteobacteria; order Pseudomonadales; family Porticoccaceae; genus JBFJKD01. Next base: position 815 of record JBFJMM010000146.1, on the reverse strand, counting down.
GACCAGCACCTCGTTGATCGGATGATCGGTTTCGAATACCCGTAGCCGGATACGGTGTGCGTTTTGTAGTGCGCTCAGATCAAGATCGAAAAATTTACCCGCGGTGATCGGCGCGATCAGGCCGTCGAGATATTTGGTTTCGGTATATTCACCGTTGGCCGCATAGAAAAGATCCGGTAAAAAACTGCGCACCTGGTAGGTGTCGTGTAGCAGAGGCTGATCCACATCATCGAGAATCTGATATTCAATGGTATAAAAAAACTCGGTATCCTCCTGATAATCGGCGCGACTGTTGTGTAAGCGCGCAAAACTGCTAACGCGCAGCGCATCGTAAATGCCGGAAACCGGGAACTCGAGCCAGTTATCACGACCGATACCATAAACCTCCTTGCGCTTGAGGGTTCTGTCCAGGAGCAACCCCGAGCCGGTAAATTCCGCGCTGCTCAGGTAGCGATAGCCCCACACTGCAGCGATGGTGATTATCACCGCGGCCAGCGTCAGTAAAATCAAACGAAACAGGGCTCTCATGGTGTCAGCTCCGGACGTAATAATGCGCGCCCAGAAATCATAAATTCATCGATGACCCGATCGTCTACCGCGCCCTGCTGCAGGCGATAAACGTTATCCGAAATTGGAAACAAATTGGCCAGTAACCCCAGTTGGCCGTCAGGGGTAAAGAACGCCAAAAAGGACAGGCCGGTGTTGGGATCCAGCAGCCGCACGGCACGCACCTGATCGCCAAGCAATTGAAGTTCGGCCAGAGCGACGATGTTGCGATTGGCGACATATTGTTTAAGGGTGGCGATCACACGATT
>JBFJMM010000145.1:0-5672 GCA_041633885.1 Porticoccaceae bacterium | reverse complement strand
TGGTAGTCCGCATAGGGGTCGTCTTCGGCAACGCTGTTGTGTATTTTTTCAGCACGAAATATCACGCTGCTTTGGTCCCGTTCGACAATCTTATCCGCGACTGTAGAGGGGACGAGGACGTATTTATCCCCTTGTTTGGCAATGGCGAGCACGCCAGCACTTAACCGCTCTGCCTGTGCTTTGTCGACGTACATCCGTTTGATGTGTTTACCATCGGTAAAGTTGAATGCCTGATCCCCGGCGGCCGCAATGGTGTTCATATTTATCAATTGCTTAATCTGTGCGGCCAACCCCTTGCGCTGCGCGCGGTCATTTTTTTCCTGATTAAGGCGCCGATCGTTTGCGTTTTTTTCGGCTTGAGCAGCCTGAGCCAGTGTTTGTGTTTGATTATCGGCTGTTGGCCGCTGTCCGTGACGGCGTGCTTTGTTCTCGCCGTGCCGTTCTTTGGCAGCTTGCCGCGCTTTTTTTGCGTCGATCAGGCCGGATTTTCGTAGCTGATCCTGGAGTGAATTTGCCATATAAACCAATACTTGAGAAAAGGAGTGATTATAGACCAACTTGTATCCCGGTGATCCCGGTGATCCCGGTTGCTGTGCCACGGGTGAGTGGTCAACATCGAAGCGCCCGCGGCGACGCCGATAGTCCAAAGCACACAATTTAGTGCTGGCCAGACACCTTGATTCGCGTTAGCCTGCTCGCTCTCGGTCACTGACAAAAACATAGCATTTTGGCCGGATGGCAGGACTCCCCAATATGTCAAATCAACCGGCAGCCAACACCTCGCTCGCGGTCGGCGCTTCCGCTGAATTTTTCGGCTGGAAAAACGCATGCCTGCTTTTTGGTGTATACATGTTTGCCGTCGGTTTCGTGTATTACGGGTTTAATGTCATTTTCCCCGAAATGGTCATCAGCATGAACTGGCAGCGCGGCGACGCGTCCTGGGCCCAGACACTCCACGGCCTGCTCTACGGTGTATTTGTGCCACTCGCCGCTTTCTCTACTAATAGATACGGCGCGCGCGCCACGATTATGGTGGGCGTTTTTGTACTTACGCTGGGCTGCATTCTTCTCGCCACCGTCACGACCTCGCTTTTGACCTGGACCCTGGTCTGGGGTGTGGTCATGGCAATAGGGTTCACTTTTTCCGGGGTAATTCCCATACAGACCACCATTACCCACTGGTTTGAGCATCGGCGCGCCACCGCCATTGGTCTGGTGATGACTGCGGCGGGCGTAGGTGGTTTTATCGCTCAGCCATTATTTACCTGGATCATCCAGACCTTCGATAGTTGGCGGACCACCTGGCTTGTGGCCACAGTATTTGCGCTGGTGGCGATGGTGCTGGCTGCGTTCGTGGTGAATAAACCGTCTGATCGAGACCAGCATCCCGATGGCATCAACCACACTGATGAATCCAAAAAAGCACAGTATGCAAATTCAAAAATATACAAAACCATGGAAACATGGACCCTGAAAGAAGCGCTGTGCACGCCAACGCTGTGGCTTCTTATTATCCTTTTTCTTGGCGGCGTCATGCCCCTTTACCTGCTGGTGGTGCATGGCGTACTGCACCTCACCGATCTGCACTATGAAAGTATGGAAGCCGCCAGCGTACTCAGTTTTATGCTCGCTGGCAGTGCCTGTGCACGCTTCCCGGTGGGCTGGCTGGGGGATCAAATGGATCCCCGACTAATTATGTTTACACTACTGACCACTGCCGTTATTGCCCTCAGTATAATCTGGCAAGCGCCAAATCTTTTCTTACTTTTACTCGCAGGCGTCCTGTTCGGTGCCGCCTATGGCGGCACGTTGGTGATGATGCCGACAATGGTTGCAAATTATTTTGGTACCACCGCTTTTGCCAGTATTAATGGTTTTGTGTTCCCGGTGCAGATTGTGATCGCCAGCATGGTGCCCGTGGCCACAGGCTATTCAGCGGATATAACGGGCAATTACGACGCCGCATTTATCGCCCTGCTTGGTTTCACCTGCCTGGCGGCAGCCTGTACGCTGGTTACCCGACCCCCGCGCAAAGCATGGTAAACATCGCAACGCGAACACCACGTTACGGTTGACGATTGGCCGTAGAAACGCCATTCTTCAGCCATGTTGACCATTGATATTATTCGTCAGGCCATGACGGATCGCACCCACCAGGCACCCGAATTCAGGGCGCATCCCAGTCGGGCCGCAGTCGCCATGATTCTGGCCGACGGCGAAGACGAACTTGAAGTGTGTTTTATTCGCCGCGCTGCCCGCGCGGGGGATCCCTGGTCGGGCCAGGTAGCGTTTCCCGGTGGTCGTGCGGGGCCGGACGATGCCGATGCCCAGGCCGTAGCGGAGCGGGAAACCTGGGAGGAAATCGGACTGACACTGGGCATGCACCACCGCGTTGGTCCGCTGCCCATGCGCACCATCGACCGACCCGACCTGCGCGAACCGATGATCCTGACGCCGTTTGTGTACCATGTGGATCAAGCCACCAGGGATACCGCGTTCGCCAGACTCCCGGAAGAAGTCGCCCAGGTGTTCTGGGTGCCGATCACCCATCTATTTGACGTTGCCGCCGTTACCGAACTGGAATACTCCATTGCGGAAAACCGTCGGACTTTTCCCGGTATTCAATTCGGCGAACATGTGATCTGGGGCCTGACGTTACGGGTACTCGACAGCTTTGCGGAAATCACTGAACGTACCCTGCCTGCCCTGGAGGGCACGCACTGGTAAGTGCGCAGCTACCGACCACGCTAGCGCACCCACTCAGCCTGCTCAAAACCGATCTGGATCAATTAAAACGCAATTAAACGACGTTTTGCACGCTGCGATATTGCCTGCCTGACGCCTGATGGTTAGCGTATTCAGGACACTTCAATCAGTCGTTGGTTAAACAGATCGGTTAACGTTTTTAATTGAACAGCGTTGCACACCACAGGCAAAGTTCGGGAGCGATTAGACATGGTGGAAATTACGGAGTTGGGTTATATCGGCATCAGCGTATCGGATGCGCAGGCCTGGAAAACCTATGCGACCGAAGTGGTCGGTCTGGAGCTGGTAGAAGAACCGGGCGAGAGCGACCGTTTCTATCTACGCATGGATGAAATGCATCACCGCATTGTGGTGCACACCAACGGCAGCGACGATCTCGAGTACGTGGGCTGGCGGGTGGCCAGCCCTAAAGCCCTCAAAGCCATGAAAACGCAGCTGGATGCCGCCGGAGTGGAATACCGGGTCGCCACCGACGCTGAGTGCCGCGAACGCCACGTACTCGGTTTGCTCAAACTTACGGACCCGGGTGGCAATCCGACCGAAATTTATTGCACCCCCCGCGTTGAGGCCGACCGCGCCTTTCATCCCGGTCGCCCCCTGTGGGGCAGATTTACCACCGGTAGCCAGGGCCTGGGTCATATGATTCTGCGTCAGGAAGACCCGCAGGCGGCCTACGATTTTTATACCGAAGTGCTCGGTATGGACGGCGGCATCGAATACAAATTACCCACGCCCGGCGGCGGCGAGGCAACGCCCTGGTTTGTGCATTGCAACAACCGGCAACATTCGCTGGCCTTTGGTATTCCCGATATGCCCAAGCGCATCAACCACCTGAATATCGAGTACACCGAACTGGACGACCTCGGTAAAGCCCACGACATCGTCCGTCACCGCGACATACCGGTGGCCATAAAAATGGGCAAACATGCCAACGACAAGGCCCTGAGTTTCTATCACGCCACCCCATCGGGCTGGCTGATGGAACTGGGCTGGAACGGCCGCGAAACGCCCCGGCAGGAGGAATACTACGTGGCCGACATCTGGGGCCACGAGATGGAGGGCAGGGGCTATGGCATGGATCTGGAAATGAATCGGGAGGGGTGAAGGGGGCGTTTAACCGTGGCGTAGAAGCGTGGCGTAGAAGACTGAACGGCGCTGGCTAACGTGATTCAACCGACCCCATGTGTGCGGTTTAGACCCCTTCGATCACCCGAGCCCAGTCTTCGATGGCCTCCGGGTATTTCTCTGGAATCTGTATTGCCCAACGACTGAAGCCAGCATCGCGCAGTGCTCTCAATCTGTCGCGAAGCTCGTCGACTTCGCCAGTAAACGTAGTTGCGCGTATAAAATCACCGCCAATCAGCTGCTCGTCTTCAGGTCTGAGAAACAGCCCGTGACCCCGGTGCACGGTAAGGTATTTGGCGTCGGCAGGTTGATATTTATCGTAGGCGGCGCGGTAGCCTGCCATCATCGCTCCCATATCGCTTGCCGCCGACATATTAAGATCCCCTGCGCCGCTTTCCACCAGGTTGTGGGGAATAATTGCGGCAAAGGGACCGGCCTGGGCTTTCACTCGTGGGCTGTCGCAGGATTCGCCTCGTTCAAGTACACAGCCACCACTGAAAGCTGTTTTGACGTATTCTTCCGGGTTTTTTCCAGCCGCGCGGTAGGCCTCACACATGTCACGCAGAGCCTCTATGGTAGATTCCGTATCGGTCGCGGCAAGAATCCAGTTGGCACCCAGCTCAGCAGTAAGTTTTTTTATTTTTGGCCCCATCGCGGAGATATGAACAGGTACGGGGTCGCGGGTGTTAACCAGGCCAAACTCGGGATTCAGAAAACGTATCTTGCGACGTTTGTTTTCAAATTCCCACTCGACGGTTTCTTCGGCCAGTAACTTGCGAACAACCGTAATATATTCGGCCATATCATCCAGTTTAACCGGGGTGAGGCCCAGAGCCCGCCGACCGGTAAAACCGGTGCCAACACCAAAATCAATCCGGCCCGGCGCCAGTTGATTCAGGGATGCCAAAGCGCTGGCTGCGGTGGGCGCTATCCGGTTGGACGGTATCAATACGCCGGTGCCTAACCTGATTTTTGATGTTTTCATCGCCGCAGCGGCCATGGCCACAAAAGGATCAGCACAGATCATGGAGGTGTCATAAAACCAGGCGTGGGTAAAACCGAGCTCCTCGGCTCGCCGCACAATTTTCCAGGCCTCGGCTGAGGTGGCTAACTGAATCCCGAATTCCATGTTATTGCTCCCGTTTTATTATTGGCCACTGACCAAATGGCGGATTACTGGTCACTATGGATACACCTGGATCAATTGGAAACCAGGTTAATGGTTATTCAATTGCTTTACGATCACCCCAGGGAAAACACTATAAGGTTTCGCAATCAGGCATTGTCCCATTCAATCCGCAAATTCAACTTCTTGCCAGCACCCAGCGATGCACTTCGCTGGGCCCGTCGTAAATCCTGAAGGCGCGAATATCCCGGTAAATACGCTCGATCACCGTATCGGTACTGATGCCCTTTGCACCCAGCACCTGCATCGATCGGTCTACCACTCTGCCCAGGGCTTCGGAGCAGTGTACTTTGCACATACTGGTTTCGACCTGGGCCTTTTCGCCCTGATCGAGTAGCCAGCAGCCGTGCCAGGTCATCAGGCGAGCGCTATGCAGATCGATTTTGTTATCGGCGAGCTGAAAGCCAATGCCCTGGTGCTCGATAATGGCCTTGCCGAAGGCGTGGCGAGTGCGGGCGTAATCGGTGGCAATATCGTGGCAGCGTTGGGCGGCGCCGAGCCAGCGCATGCAGTGGGTCATACGCGCCGGGCCAAGGCGCACCTGGGCGTAGCGAAAGCCTTTGCCGACTTCGCCGAGAATCTGGCTGGCGGGAAT
>JBFJMM010000144.1:0-5767 GCA_041633885.1 Porticoccaceae bacterium | reverse complement strand
GACGGTGACCGGCACTATTTCAGTTTTAAACTTACCGTCAGCTATCGCCGCATTCGCGCGCCGCAGGGATTCAATGGCGTATGCGTCCTGTTGTTCACGGGTAAACGCATATTTGTCGGCACACTGTTCTGCAAAAGTCCCCATCAGCCCGCCGTTATAGGCATCCTGCAGACCGTCCGTAAACATATGGTCCAGCACTTCGCCGTGGCCAAGACGGTAACCGCTGCGCGCCTTTGGCAATAAATACGGTGCGTTACTCATACTTTCCATACCACCGGCGACCACAATTTCGGTTTGCCCCGCAGACAAAGTATCGCAGGCCATCATCACCGTTTTCATGCCCGAACCACACATTTTATTGACCGTGGTAGTGCCTACCCCAACCGGCAGTCCCGCACCCAGCGCCGCCTGCCGGGCGGGCGACTGGCCAACCCCGGCGGGCAACACGCAACCCATCAGCACCTCGCCGACATCCTGCGCGGCAATATTTGCCCGCGCCAACGCCGCGGCGATCGCAGTGGCGCCAAGCTCGGGCACGGCCACCCCGGACAACTCACCCATCATGCCGCCCATGGGCGTGCGCGCCATACCCACTATCACTACTGGATCATTCATTGCTTTCCTCTTTGTCCCTGACATGATTGGTTTTTTTACACCTGTTCGATCGCATGCCCATAATGCAAACCTGGGCCAGCTGCAACCAGGCGCTTTCGCTGTCCTGGTAGGCTGGGCGGCACAGGGCCCGCTAAAACTGCTGCGATTGGGTTAGCTATTTGACGATGCGCAACTTTCTTTCAGAGCCACCCGGGCTTCCTTTACTCGGTCCTTTACCCGACTCTTTACTCGGCCCCTTACCGGTCCCCGGCCCTACCGGCTGGTCCGGCCCGTCTGGCGGTTCCTGCCCACCGGTCTGAAAGACCATGCCCTGGCCATTTTCCCGCGCATAAATAGCCAGCACGGCGGAAATCGGTACGCGAATATCCGTGGGCAAGCCACCAAAGCGCGTGCTAAATACAATTTCTTCATTGTTCATTTCGAAGTGTCTGACCGAACGCGGCGCCAGATTCAACACAATCTGCCCGTCGGTGACATAGTTCTCCGGCACTTCCACCCCCGGTGCAAAGGCATCGACTACCAGGTGGGGCGTGCAGTCATTGTCGACGATCCAGTCGTAGAAAGCCCTGATTAGATACGGCCGATTCGGGGTCATGGCCATGCAAGGTTCACCGTAAATGTGCTGCGCGACGGGCACTCAACTGCCAACTTAGCGACGCATATCTCGCTCGGCTTCCGTCAGGCTGGCGCGAAAAGCCGGCCGCTCGAATACCCTCTTCATATAGCTCAGCAACGGCTTCGACTGTTTGCTGGTGGGAATTTTGATACCCACCGACTCCAGACGCCACAGTAACGGAGCGAGACAACAATCCACCAGCGTGAATTCCTCGTGCATAAAAAACGGTTTATCGGCAAATATAGCGGCCGTGCCGAGCAACTCGTCCTGCAATTCCTTGCGCGCCTTAATCGCACCTTTTGTCTCAGGTTTATGGGTAATTAAATCGAGTCGTTCACACCAGTCTTTTTCAATGCGGTGCATGTACTGTCGGCTCAGTGCCCGTGCCACCGGATACACCGGTAATAAGGGCGGGTGAGGAAAGCGTTCATCCAGATACTCCATCATAACTTTCGATTCGTACAGGGACAAATCGCGATCCGCCAGGGTCGGCGCTGTCCCATAGGGATTCAGCTCCAGTAATTCCTCCGGCACGGTGGACGGATTGATGGTCTCGATATCGACCGCGATCCCTTTTTCGGCAAGCACGATGCGCACCCTGTGAGAGTACTGACAGGACGGATCGGAGAAAAATGTCATCGAAGAGCGTCTGGTTACAACTCCCATGGAGTTCACCTCGGTTGGTCACGCATTACCAGGGGCCGGCATCAGCCCGGATTGAATAATCAATGGATATCTTTCCAGTACTCCCGATTCAACAGCCACACCCAAATCAGCAGGAATGCGAGAAACAACAACACACCAATCGCCATGGAGTGGCTTTCTTCCGCGATGGGATTGGCCATGTAGTCGAGAAAATTGACCAGATCGTACATGCTCTGGTCGAACTCCGCGGGGGACAACTTCCCCTCTACCGCCAGTTCGTAGCTGCCACAGGGATCGTCCAGCAACGGTTTGCTGGTCAGTGGGTCGACTTTGATGCCACCGTTGGCGGCCAGCACGGGGCCCGGCGCACAGCGTTGCAAACCCTGTAAATCGAGCAAAGCGTGGGGCATCCCCACATCCTTGAAAACCTTGTTGTTAACGCCAATCGGACGGCTGGGATCAGCGTAAAAATTGCGCAAATAGGTATATACCCACGCCGGTGAACGGGCCCGGGTTACCAGGGTTAAATCGGGCGGTGCGGCACCAAACCATTCCTTGGCGGCGCGTTCCGGCATGGAAATGGTCATCAGCTCGCCAATTTTCTGCCCGGAAAACACCAGGTTTTCGAGCATCAGGCCGCTGGGGATACCCAGGTCGTCCGCCACCCGCTCCCAACGGGAGTATTTTGCGGAGTGGCAACCCATGCAGTAATTGACAAACACCTGCGCGCCCCGTTGCCGGGACTCGTTGGTCAGATCCTTGACGGCGTATTTATCGAGTTTTTGACCCTGTTTCTGTAATTGTGTGACCTGCGGATTTTCGAAGCGGTCGCAGGCAATGTCGCCACAATCAAATGCGGTTTCGGAACCCACGGCTTTGAGGGGAATAACCGTCAACGCAATCACGATGCCGAGCACTGCAAGGGAGCGCCACAAACCCATGCCGCCGTCCATGGTGATCCGTTCGGGTTCGGGCCGGGTGGCTTCCAGGCTGGTCCAGATGGGCATCGCCAGGAAGTAGGCGAAGTACAGCACGGTGCAGATTTGCGCCAGGAATGTGCGATCGTCCGTGGGTGCTTTCACACCCAGCACGCCGAGAATAATAAACGACGCGGCAAACACCACAATCGCCACGCGGCTGAAGTTGCCCTTATAGCGTATTGATTTAACCTTGCTGCGATCCAGCCAGGGCAGGACAAATAAAATCGCGATGGCGGCGGCCATGGTCAGAAAACCGAAAAACTTGTCCGGCACCGCGCGCAACATCGAATAGTACGGCGTGAAATACCATACCGGGGCAATATGCTCGGGGGTTTTCAGGGGATTGGCAATTTCGAAGTTGGCGTGCTCGATAAAATAACCACCCATCTCCGGCATAAAGAAAATAATGAAGCAGAACACAAACAGGAACACCACGATTGGCACCAGATCGTGCACGGTGTAGTAAGGGTGAAAGGGAATGCCATCGAGAGGCACGCCATTGGCGTCCTTGTGTTTTTTGATCTCTACCCCGTCGGGGTTATTGGATCCCACCTGGTGCAGCGCCAGCAGGTGCAACACCACCAGACCCAGTAATACGATGGGCACGGCGACCACGTGCAGAGCGAAGAAACGATTGAGGGTAATACCGGAAATCAGATAATCGCCGCGCACCCACTCCACCACGGCTTCGCCGATATAGGGAATCGCGCCAAACAGGGAGATGATGACCTGCGCGCCCCAGTAGGACATCTGTCCCCAGGGCAACACATAACCGAGAAATGCCTCGGCCATCAGCGCCAGATAAATGGCCATGCCAAACAGCCATACCAGTTCGCGGGGCGCCTTATAGGAGCCGTACAACAGTCCGCGAAACATGTGCAGGTAAACCACCAGAAAGAATGCCGACGCGCCGGTGGAGTGCATATAGCGCAGCAGCCAGCCGTACTCCACATCGCGCATAATGTATTCGACCGATGCGAACGCACCTTCCGCGGTGGGTACATAACTCATGGTCAGCCAGATACCGGTTAATAACTGGTTGACCAGCACCAGCAGGGACAATACCCCGAAAAAGTACCAGAAGTTAAAGTTCTTGGGGGCGTAGTACTTACCCATATGGGTATCCCAGGCCCGCTGTACCGGCAGCCGCTCATCGATCCAGGTCCACAGCGCAGTTAACCACTTCATGCGGCAGCCTCCTGGTCAATGCCCACGACAATAACGGTATCGCTTTCATAGGAATACGGGGGAACCGACAGGTTGGTCGGCGCGGGAACGCCCTGATAAACCCTTCCCGCAAGGTCAAATTTCGAACCGTGGCAGGGACAGAAAAATCCGCCCAGCCACTCTTCGTCGGCACTGCGTAAATCCGCGGCGCCCACATCGGGGCGATACTTCGGCGCGCAGCCAAGATGAGTACACAGGCCCACCAGCACCAGAAATTCAGCCTTGATGGCGCGGTTATTGGGGTCGACATAGTCGGGCTGCACAGATTTTTCGGAACCCGGATCCCGCAGGCGATCGGCGCCGGTTGCGAGCGCGTCGAGAGCTTCCTGGGTGCGGCGCACCACATACACCGGCTGGCCGCGCCACTCAAACGTGGCCATTTGACCCGGTTCTATTTTGGCGACACTGATTTTTACCGGCGCCCCGGCGGCTCGCGCTTTGGCGCTGGGTACCCAGGACCCCACAAAAGGGACAGCTGCCCCCACGACTCCGGCGGCACCTACCACACAGGTGGCACCGGTCAGAAAGCGGCGACGCCCCTGATTGACACCGTCATTGCTCATAGGAGCTCCCCCTTACAACAGCAAAATGGTTTACGACTGGCTGAGAAGTGACCATCAATGACATTTATCAGCGATTAAACAGGTAAAAAAAGGTGTGTAATAGTAATGAAAAAGGTGTGTCTTTACAAGCAAACGATCCAGAAAAAACATGCAACCCACTGTTTTTTAAATAAAAACGCCCAGCTTATAGCCGGGCGTCTCGGATTCAGAAGCTGTATTAGCGCTTCGAGTACTGCGGGCGTTTGCGCGCTTTGTGCAGACCCACTTTTTTCCGTTCCACTTCCCGCGCGTCCCGGGTCAGAAATCCCGCCTTGCGCAACGTGCCTCGCAGGCTTTCGTCGTACTGCAACAGGGCCCGGGACAGGCCGTGACGAATAGCACCCGCCTGACCGAAGCTGCCGCCTCCGGCGACCGTTATCTTGATATCAAACTGATCCGTGACCTGAACCAGCTCGAGGGGCTGACGCACGATCATACGCGCCACTTCCCGACCAAAGTACTGATCCAAGGTGCGGTTGTTTACTGTGATATCGCCAGTGCCTTTACTGACGAATACGCGGGCCGAAGAGGTTTTGCGTCGGCCGGTGCCGTAATACTGAGTAGTTGCCATGATCAACGATCCATTAAAGCTTCAATTCTTTCGGTTGCTGGGCAGTGTGCGGGTGAACGTCACCAGCGTACACCTTCAATTTTTTGTACATTTCTCTACCCAGGGGACCGCGCGGCAACATACCTTTCACCGCGGTCTCGAGGACGCGCTCCGGTGCTTTGTCGATCAGTTTTTCGAAAGTGATCGACTTGATACCGCCGGGATGGCCCGTATGGTGGTGATAGGTTTTGGCCTTGGCCTTATTTCCGGTCACGCGGATTTTTTCCGCATTAACCACGACCACATAGTCACCCGTATCCATGTGCGGCGTATATTCAGGTTTGTGCTTGCCACGCAGCCTGGTCGCGATACTGCTGGCCAGGCGACCCAGGGTCTGCTCGGCGGCATCCACCACGTACCATTCGTGTGCCACAGTGCTGGGCTTGGCGCTAAAAGTTTTCATCGTAACCTGCCTGATATCTGGGGGCTTCCAGAAAAGAGCGCGAATTCTACCGGTGAGAGTCCCGCATAT
>JBFJMM010000143.1:0-5878 GCA_041633885.1 Porticoccaceae bacterium | reverse complement strand
GTACCGCCGCCATGGTTTCCACGCTGACCCGCGCCACGTTGTTGTAGGGCTGCGGGGCGATCAGGGACGAACCGCCACACACCACGCCAAATCGAAACAGCAGCGCCTTCGGGTCGGTTACCCCGTAGCGTTCGGACAGCAGTTTTGCCCACAGGCGGCGGCCGGCGCGAAATTTCGCGACTTCCTCAAACAGGTCCATGTGTACATAAAAGAAAAAGCTGAGGCGCGCCGCAAATTTTTCAATATTGCCGCCCCGCTTGAGCAGTTCGTCCACGTAGGCCAGGCCATTGGCCAGGGTGTAACCCATTTCCTCGACTGCGGTAGAGCCCGCATCGCGCACATGGGCGCCGGCGATACTGATGGCGTTGAAGCGCGGACTTTGTTGATTGGCATACAGAATGCTGTCGGCGACCAGGCGCATGGAGGGCCGTACCGGGAATATCCAGGTGCCGCGCGCGACAAACTCCTTGAGGATATCGTTTTGAATGGTGCCGGTCACCTTGCCGCGCGGCACCCCCTGTTTGTCGGCCACCGCCAGATACATGGCGTAAATGATCGCGGCCGTGCCGTTGATGGTAAACGACGTGGAAATACTGCCCACGTCGATACCCTCAAACAGCAGCTCCATCTCCGCCAGATTGGAAATGGAAACGCCGACCTTGCCGATCTCGGAACGGGCAATGGGGTCGGTCGGGTCGTAGCCGCACTGGGTGGGCAGATCGAGGGCCACCGATAAGCCGGTCTGCCCGTGTTCCAGCAACCATTTGTAGCGGGCGTTGGTTTCTTCGGCGGATCCAAAGCCGGAATATTGCCGGAAGGTCCACAGACGGCCGCGGTAGCCATCCGGAAAAATGCCTCGGGTAAAGGGATATTGGGCAGGCCGTTCGTTCTGATCGATGGTCACCATGTCGGCGGTTACCAACGCGGGTATGTCGATACCGGACGGGGTGCGAAATGTCGGTGCGTCGGCGGCGGTGTCGTTGCTCATTAATATTCTCCGGGAGACTATTTTTTGCCAGGGTTAAAAGCCTTGGCCACGGCGCTCCAGTGGTCGTCGTGGATCCAGGTGGTAACCAGGGATTGCTGTTCCAGTGTGGCCATCTGGGCGCTACTTGCGCCCTGTTTTTCGGCCAGGCTGAGGCTTTTATAACCGCGCGCCACCAGCGGCGTCAGGGCGCGAAAGGACTCGGTGAACTGTTCGATCAGATCGCTCAGGGATTGCTCAGGGGTGGCGACGGCCTCTATCAGCCCCATGGCTTGCGCGGTCTGTGCATCGATCAGTTCGCCGCTGGTCAACAGGTGTAAACCCCTGGCCGGACCCACCAGTTTCATCAAATCGACGCCGCCGCCCCAGGCGGTGGTGATATTCAGGCGTCGCTGAATAAAGCCGATGCGCGCCCCGTGGGTACTGATGCGCAGGTCGCAGGCGACCGCCAGCTCCGCGCCGCCGCCGCGGGCGTGACCGTTGAGTGCGGCAATTACCGGAATGGGGAAATTGCGCACGGCATCCAATGCGCCCTTTGCGAGGGTGCGCATATCGAGCACCTGCTCGGCCGTGCGCATACTGTCGAATTCCACCAGATCGCCGCCGGCGGCAAAGCTTTTCTCCCCGGCACCTCTGAGTACTGCCGCTTTGAGATTGGCGTCCCCGGCATGCTGGAGGAAGGTGTCGCGCAGAGCATTTAACGCGGCGCTACTGAGGGCGTTGTGCTTTTCCGGGCGGTTGATGGTGATATACAGGATGTCGCGATCGGTGTGCGCGAGAATTAATGGGTTAGCGGGTTGAGCGGTGGACGTGGTGGTGGGACTCAAGATAATTCTCCAGTGGCAGGCAATTCAGCCGTGTTGAGGCGGGATGCGGCGGCACGTAGCGCCGCGACCTGTTGCTCCAGCTTGTCGCGCATGCGTTGCAGGGGTCCGGCCACGGCCAGGCCGACAGGATCCTGGCCGCCGCCGAGGTCGATGGCGATGGCGATGGCCATCACATCGGATACGTTTTCCCCGCTGGTGAGGCTATAACCCCGTTGTTGAGTGAGTTTGATGTCTGCCCGTAATTTTCGGACTGACGTAATGGTGTTGTCGGTTATACGTGTCAGAGATAATGTTGGGATGGTCTGCGCAAGGGCGTGCGGATCCAGATGAGCCAAGAGCGCCTTGCCGATGGCGCTGGAGTGGAGGGGCTTTTGCTCCCCGGCCTGCGCGGTGTAGCGCACCGTAGATGTGCCTTCCACCACTTCCAGATAAATCACATTATTGTCGTGATTTTTACCCAGAATAATGGTTTCTCCGGTGGCGTCGCGCAGGGCCTGCATAGATGGCATCAGGCGTGCCAGGATAGGGTCGTGACGGGCGATGGCCAACGCCATCTGCGCGAGTCGTTTAGTGGGATAAAACTGGCGACTGCCCTGTAGTGCGTACAGATAACCCCGTTGCTTTAACGTGTGAACCAGGCCGTGACAACTGCTGATGGGGGTTCGGGTCAGTCGTGACAATTCGCTCAACGACAGGGGTTTGCCGAGGTCGCTAAAGACTTCGAGAACGGCGAGGGCACGGTCTGCAGATTTCACATTCATGAAAAATAATTCTAAATACGGAAAAATAGGGTGTCAAGGTATAATGTGGGCTGACATCGGCCCACCTGCGTTTAAGCTGTTCGCAGGCGACGGTGTCGCCGTACGACTCGCCTCCGCCCGTAGGTAGCTACAGGGTGGCAACTTGACCGCCCGCAACCAATTGTTTTGACAAAGATTGTCGTGGCGAGTAAATTATGTTTTTTGTTAATAACGATCTCAAGCACCTTCACCCTTGCGACCGCCGGACAGCGAAGTAGTGAAGCCCTCGCGGCCGCTTACCTTGTCTGAAACTGAGCGGTTGGGTTCCGCTGGGGGTAGGCTGGTGCCCGAAAATACGAGCAATACAGATGCAACATGTAATGATAATGTTTGGACGTGCGCTCCCCATGGCGTGGATCGCAGCGGGTCGAGTGCGCTTCTGTGGCAGAAGATTTGCGCTGCTGTGGTTGAGCGCGTTGTATATCTCTGCACCCCTTGCAAGTGGGGAGAGCGTTTCCTGGGATACCCTGGAGCGGCATCTCGCCACCTTTGACCCGGGTGGTCGCTATGTGACGCGACCCCTCGAGCATCGCTTTCCCAACCTGAATATTCAGGGGTCGTATTACTTCTGGTCCGATACCCTGGTCTCCGACCAGGATTCTATCGGCTTTCGCGAACGGGACTACGATTTACTCCAGGCCCAGAGTCTGTTGGAACTGGCCCTTTCCTATCGCGTGTCGTCGCAAATTGAAATAACCAGCGTCAACCATCTGATGTACGACGCCCTGTACGACATCGAAGACGCCGATGGCTTATATGCGGATCGGGTGGATCGAGAGTTTAAGGAATACGACGACTTTGACCGCATCGCCCGAGAGCTTTACGTTTCCTACCGTAGACCGAAATTCGATCTTGTGCTGGGCAAGCAGCAAATAGCCTGGGGAAAAATGGACGGGCAATTTATCGATGTGATCAATCCCATGGATTTTCGCGAGTCGGTGCAACTTGAATCCAGTGACTATGAGCTGCGGCGCATCCCCCTGTGGATGGCGAATGTCACCTACTATTTCCAGGGCACCTCATTGAATTTTTTGTGGATTCCGGATTTTGAAAAAAATGTGTTGCCGGCTTACGGGTCACCCTGGTCCTCGCCATTGCGCCCGCCGCAGGATCTCGACGCACGTACCAACGAAATGTTGTTAAATGGATATACCAACGCCGCTGGCGACCGGGTTCTGAACAGCGAAGAACCGGACTGGTACCGGTTTCGCGATCATCAGTTTGCGGCGCGACTGGATTCTGCCAACGGCGCGTTGACCTGGGGGTTGATTTATTACTACGCCTGGGCGCGGGACGCGTCGCTCTCGGTGGTGGGGCGCTTCAGCGAAGGAAAAGACGAACATCTGATTCTGCAGCCTGAATACAAACGCTTGCATCACTTTGGCGTAACAGCAGATTATTCCTGGGAGATGCAATCGGTACCGTTTGTCGGCAGTTTGCCGATTGTCATGCGCGCGGAAGCGCTGTATACCAAGGGCGTCGCTTTTGCGGATTTCGGCAAAATTGCCCAGGCCCGCGCTGGAGCGGACAGCAACGGGATTACCGAACGGGATACGCTGCGCGGTGCCCTGGCATTCGACTTTGCCTTTCCCGCCAGTGTTTCGGTTATTTTTCAACCCTCGTTGTATTACACCTTTGGCTGGCGCGAGGGACTGGGCCCCGGCTTTGGTGGCGCCAGCGGTGATCGCTGGAATTTTGCGCCTGTGCTGTATGTGGGGCGACCCATCCGCGCCACCGAGGACAGGTTACATCTGGGGTTAACGGTAACTCCTATATACAGCGGTCCGAACAGGGGTTTTCAGGGCATCAAACATAAATTCGTTAGTGCCTATGATTTGTCGCAGTTTATCGAGGTGCGTCTCGTGTACACCAATTACAGCGGTGGCGATGCGGACGACCGTTATGGGCAATATGATCAGTGGGACAATATCGGTGTTGAGTTACAGTATGAATTTTAGAAATCTGTTTACGGTGCTGTTTCTGGCGGCACCGATGGGCTTTTATACGCAGGAGAGTTTGGCCAGCGGGGTGCAGGGTCCTGCAACCCCGACGTGGCGCACCCTGGAGGCGTTAACTTCTCGGGAAAAGGCGCTGCTCGATTTGCGCAGCGCAACCCCGCGTAGCAAAGAAGTACACTACATGCCGGCAGAGCCCTACCCATTTACGGCACCCTTCTCCGCCGAGGAGGTTGGCTACCGGCTGATGAATTATACCCATCGGGCGCGCTGGTCACATATTCTCGCGGATTCATTTGGTGCTATCACTCACACCGGATATCTCACCCAGGGCGCACTGCTGGCCATGGTAAATCAGGTCGATGGGAAAAATGGTATCGCTGGCCAGCTCGACGCCCGCCCGGGTGAGATCCATTCGCTGCAACTTTTTTACCATTTGTATCCGCCGGCGAATAACGGCAAACAAACCCTGTGGGTGATGCGTCGCACCGACCGGGAACAGACCAGTAAGCTGGACAATTTTTCCTATTCGCCGTCTTTGCGGCGCGTGCGGCGCTCGCCCGCACCGCGGCGGGAACAGGCGTTTCCTAATTCGGTGGTTACCTATGACGACGTAGCTGGACGCGACGCATGGGAAATGTTGTGGCGCTTTGTTGGTACCGATGTGCTGTACGACACGGTACGCTTTCCCGATAACCGACCCGCGATTACGCTAACGCGCTCCAACGGCCGCTATTACGAGCAGGCCACAGCGGACATTCGCATGCTCGGGGATGAGTACCCCTACTATCGGCAGGATGGTGGTATCGACTGCTTTGTTGTAGTGGCGGAGCCAAACCCCGAGTGGCTTCCCGACTACGGGCTTTCAAAAATTATTTACTGGGTGGACCAACACTATTTCTATCCCTTGCGTACGGAACGGTACGATCTTGACGGCAAGTTAAAAACAATCGAAGTGCGGGTCGGAAATCGGGAAAATACCGCGCTTCCAGATTGGCAGGGTTATGCCAGTGTGCTGTTTTTACACCACGATATCAGCGCGGATTTTATGAGTTATTACGTACATACCGGTCATTTGGCACGGGACTGGAGCGACGAGGAGCAGACCTATTTTGCGCCGGATTTTATGCGCCGCGGCTGGCTGATATTCGCCCGCAAAAGCCACGCCCTGATCGATCGCCCGGAGGAATTTTTCCTGCGGCCTCGGCTGCTCGAGGATCGCTTTCCCGCCGAACGATTAATCGAAGTAGCGCCAGCGGTGACGGCCCGGACAGAGGCTCAGGATGCGGCAGGACATCTGGTGTTCGGTGC
>JBFJMM010000142.1:0-5962 GCA_041633885.1 Porticoccaceae bacterium | reverse complement strand
GAGGCGGTGCAGGTGGTGACCACCACGGATCGGGCGGCGGTTGGTGAACTGATCACCATGAGCGAGTACGTGGACGTTATTATCCCGCGCGGTGGCAAGGGCTTGATCGAACGGATCAGCCGTGACGCCAGAATTCCGGTGATCAAGCACCTCGACGGCATTTGCCATGTGTATATTGACGATTCTGCGGACCTGGAAAAGGCCTACAGTGTGGCGCTCAATGCCAAAACACGGCGCTTCGGCATTTGCGGTGCCATGGAAACCCTGCTGGTCGCCGAAAGTGTGGCGGCGGCTATTCTGCCGCGGCTGGCGAAGGCCTACCGGGACAAGGGTGTGGAGTTGCGCGGCTGTGAGAACACCTGCGCACTGATCGATGCCTGCAAATCGGCCACGGAGGAGGACTGGCGCACCGAATATCTGGCGCCAATTCTCGCGGTGCGCGTGGTGCGGGGCATCGATGAGGCGATCGAGCATATAGAGATGTTTGGGTCCGGGCATACGGACAGTATCGTCACCGAGGATTACAGCCGCGCGCGGCATTTTCTCGCCGTGGTGGATTCGAGTTCGGTGATGGTCAATGCCTCGACCCAGTTTGCGGATGGCTTTGAGTACGGGCTGGGCGCGGAAATTGGCATTTCCACCGACAAGCTGCACGCGCGGGGTCCCGTGGGCCTGGAGGGTTTAACCAGTCAAAAATACATCGTCTTCGGCGATGGCCATATCCGCGAGTAAGCATTGAAAGCCATTGGCATTTTTGGTGGGACCTTCGATCCGGTGCACATTGGCCATTTGCGCACAGCGGTGGAGCTACGCGAGCTGCTTAACCTAGACGAAATGCATTTGCTGCCCTGCGCCGACCCACCTCATCGCGATCAACCGACGGTTAGCGCCGAACACCGTTTCGCCATGTTGCAACGGGCGCTGGTGGCCGAACCCGGCCTGCTTGCCGACGACCGGGAGATACGGCGGGGCGGGTTGTCCTATACGGTGGATACGCTGCGGGAGATGCGCGCTGAATATGGGCCCGATGCCGCTTTGTGTTTATGTCTTGGCATGGACTCCCTGGTCAACCTGCACAGCTGGCATCGGTGGTGCGATATCGTTGAGTTCGCGCATATTGTCGTCGCCTGCCGTCCGGGTTGGCATCTCCCGGAGCACGGCCCGGTGGCCGAGCTGCTGGCGGCTCGGCAGGTCAACAATGCAGAGCTGTTGCGCACCACGCCCGGTGGTCATGTGTTGGTGGCGGAAATGACATTATTGCCGATTGCGGCGACCTGGATTCGTGCGCGGCTGATGAGCGCGCGCTCGGTGCGCTATGTGGTGCCGGACCCCGTCATCGAATACATCAAAAGACATCATCTCTATCAACAGGAAACCCGATGACCCAATTGACCCGTCTGATTATCGACGCCCTTGAAGATGTTAAGGGCCACAATATCGTCACGCTGGACGTGCAGCGCTTGACGGATGTGATGGACACTCTGATCGTCGCCAGCGGCACCTCGAGTCGCCAGGTTAATGCGCTGGCGGAAAATGTGGTGGAGCGCGGCAAGAAAGCGGGTTTTCAACCCCTGGGTGTAGAGGGCAAGGACAGCGCCGAGTGGGTGCTGGTGGATTTCGGCGATGTGGTTGTACATATTATGACGCCCGCCACCCGCGCGTTTTACGAACTGGAGAAATTGTGGTCGATTCGCCCGGATGATTTGCGCGCCACCCACCCGGCGCGCAATGAAGAGTGAAGCGCGGTGCGTTTGCGGGTGATTGCCGTCGGCACCAGAATGCCGTCGTGGGTTGCGGCGGGTTGGCGCGAGTATGCGAAGCGCCTGCCGACGGAGTTCAACCTGGATCTGGTGGAAGTTGGATTGGGCAAGCGCTCCCGCAACCAGCCCACAGATCGCGCCATGGCGAGGGAAGGGGAAACAATGCTCAGGGCGATCGGCAGCGGTGATCGGGTCATTGCGCTGGAGGTCGGGGGGAAATCCTGGAGCACCGCGGACCTGGCCGCTGAATTGGCGGCCTGGCAAAACTCCGGGGATAATTACAGTCTGCTGATCGGGGGACCCGACGGGCTGGCGCCCGCCTGCCTGGCGCGCGCCGACAGAATGTGGTCGCTCTCGTCCCTGACACTGCCGCACCCGTTGGTGCGCGTGCTGCTGGTCGAGCAACTCTATCGCGCCTGGACCATTAATACCGGACATCCCTACCATCGATAGGTGCTGCGGCGAGCCGATGAACCACTGTAAAGCAGGTCAAGTAAAGCTGATTCGCAAAGCCGCCGTTGCGGTACGAGCTGTTGATACCCGCAGTGGTTGTGACACCTCGGTTTACGCCGACCATTACCGACCGATCACGCAGCGCGCGCGCCACCATGTACGCTGACCGCACCCTGAAAAATCCCTTTCGGGAGGCCCGTCTTTTTTTTGGCCGCATCGTATTTGCGATGCTGGTAGTGGCGCTGTTGCTGGGGGTCGTGGTGTGGCGTTATTACCAGCTGCAGGTGGTGCGCCACCAGGACTTTGTGACGCAAGCGGAAAATAATCGCGTACACGTGCGCGCGATTCCGCCGCCGCGGGGTTTGATCTTTGACCGCAACGGGGTACTGCTGGCGGATAATCGCACCGGTTTTACACTGTCGATTGTGGTGGAACGCGCGCAGGATCAACGCCAACTACTGGCCGATCTGGATCAGTTGCTGAATTTAACCGACGAGGAAGTCGAGCGCTTCGAGAAGTTGTTAAAACGCCGTCACCCCTATGAGCCGGTACCCCTGCGCTACAACCTCAGCGAGGAGGAGCAGGGCGTTATTGCGGTGAATGAATATCGCCTGGATGGTGCCGAAATCGCCGCCGAATTGATTCGCTATTATCCCCAGAAAGAGCATATGGCCCATGTGGTCGGGTACGTGGGGCGCATCAACGAACAGGAAACGGAAACCCTCGACCGCAAGCGCTACAGTGGTACCCATATGGTGGGAAAAACCGGGTTGGAGCGCTTTTATGAAGACCAGTTGCTCGGTAATCCCGGTTACGAATATGTCGAAACCAATGCCCGTGGCAGAGTGATGCGCGTGCTCGAAAAAATTGACCCGCAGCGGGGCGAGGATCTCTATCTGTACCTCGATAACCGTCTGCAGGAAATAGCATTTGCGGCGCTGGGGGAAGAGAAGGGCGCGGTAGTTGCCATCGAAACGGACACCGGTGGCGTGTTGGCGCTGGCGAGCGCGCCGGGCTTTGACCCAAATTTGTTCGTCACCGGTATCAGTCATGAAAATTACCGGTTGCTGACCACGTCGCCGGATCGTCCATTATTTGATCGCGCTCTGCGTGGACAATATCCACCGGGCTCGACGGTAAAACCCATATTCGGACTGGCTGCTCTCGATAGTGGGATAATTCCCGAAAATTACAAAATATACGACCCGGGTTTTTTCCAGTTGGAAAACCGTGAACATAAGTACCGGGACTGGAAAAAGGGTGGGCACGGCAGTCGGGTCGGTTTGTACGACGCTATCGTGCAATCCTGCGATACTTTTTTTTACACGGTTGGCGTGCGTATGGGGGTGGACCGCCTGAGTCACTATGGCGCCTTGTTTGGACTGGGGCAAAAGACAGGGATTGATTTGCCTGCCGAAGCCACTGGCATCATGCCGTCCAGGGAGTGGAAGCGCGGCGCGTATGGCATTGCCTGGTATCCGGGAGATACGGTAAATACCAGTATCGGGCAGGGTTTTATGCTGGCCACGCCGTTGCAACTGGCAGTCGCGGCCGCGCGACTTGGCACCCGCGGCCAGGTGCGTCCGCCGCGGGTGGTACGCGCTGCCGGCGAGGAGCTTTATCACGAGGTGGCGCCGGATGCAGTGCTGGATATTGCGCCGCGGCACTGGACGCCGGTGCTTGAAGCGATGCGTGGCGTGGTTCACGATGGGCGCGGCACCGCACGCCAGGCGGGGGTTGGTATGGCCTATGAAATGGGCGGTAAAACCGGCACCGCCCAGGTGGTTGGCATCAAGCAGGATGAAAAATACGACGCCAGCAAGTTAGCCAAGCTACAACTCGATCACGCACTGTTTATTGCATTTGCGCCGGTGGAAAATCCGCGTATAGCGGTGGGTATCATTGTGGAAAACGGAGAACACGGCAGCTCCACTGCGGCACCGGTGGCGCGCCAGATTATCGATGCCTATTTTGCATACTATCCGCGCGCAGGGGGTGACGTTGCAACACGATGATTTTGTGCGTCACATGAAAGAGCACGGGCCGGGCGTGTATGGCGAACGGCGCCATTGGCTCGGCAAAAAAATAGATTATCTGTTGTTGCTACTGTTGCTGATGTTAATGGGTGTGGGCCTTGCGGTTTTGTACAGTGCCAGCGGTCGCACCCTGGCGGTGCTGGAACGCCAGCTGGTGTACATGCTGATTGGGCTGGGGGTTATGGTGGTGGTGGCTCAGGTGCCGGTCCGCTTGCTGGAGCGCTGGGCGATCCTGCCCTATCTGGCGGGTGTGGGGTTGCTGGTAGCCGTGTTGTTGGTGGGCGACGGGGCGAAGGGCGCGCGCCGTTGGCTCGACCTGGGTATCGTGCGCTTTCAGCCCTCCGAAATACTCAAGATTGCGGTGCCGCTCATGGTCGCCAGTTTCCTGGGCAGGCAGCTGCTGCCGCCGCGCCTGGGACAGGTTGTTCTGGCGGTACTGCTGGCGGTGGTGCCAGCGGCGCTGGTGATTGCCCAGCCGGATCTGGGCACTGCATTACTGGTTGCGGCCTCGGGATTCTTTGCGCTATTTCTGGCCGGGCTCGGTAAACGCTACATTGTGGGTGTGGTGCTCGCCGCGCTGGTGGCCGCACCGGTGTTCTGGAGTTATGTGCTTCACAATTATCAAAAACAACGCATACTGACCCTGCTTGATCCGCAGTCCGACAAATTGGGTGCGGGGTGGAATATTATTCAGTCCACCACGGCTATTGGCTCGGGAGGAATACACGGCAAGGGCTGGTTTGCAGGTACGCAATCGCAACTCGATTTTCTGCCGGAAAGTCACACGGACTTTATTATTGCGGTGCTGGCAGAAGAATTTGGCTTGATCGGTGTCATGCTGCTGTTGCTGTTGTATGTTCTGATTGTCAGTCGGGGTGTTATTATCAGTTTGCGTGCGCAGTCGATGTTTGGGCGTCTCCTGGCTGGCAGCATTACGTTAACGTTCTTTGTTTATGTGTTTGTGAACATGGGTATGGTGTCGGGGTTGTTGCCGGTTGTGGGTGTGCCTTTGCCGCTGGTGAGTTATGGCGGTACCGCGATCGTGACCCTGATGTTGGGCTTTGGTATGCTGATGGCCATCAGCACTGAGAAAAAACGGTTGGTTTAGCCTTTATGAGAAAGTGGGCAATCGCATTACTACTGCTGGCCGTTAATTCACTGGCGGCGAGCCCGCCTCCGGTAACCACCGGCTATAGTGGTCACGAGGCCGCCCGTGCGCTGATCGACAGGATGGTCGCCGAACACGGTTTCGATCGCGCCCAGCTCACTCGTCAATTTGCACAGGTCGAGTACAAGCAGTCCATCATCGATGCGATGGAGCGCCCTGCCGAAAGAGTCAAAGAGTGGGGTGAGTACCGCAAAATATTTATCACCGAAAAACGCATCAATGAAGGTGTGGATTTCTGGCGCACGCACGCGGCCGTACTGGCCCGTGCGGAACAGCAATACGGTGTCAATCCCGCGCTGATTGTCGCGATTATCGGTGTCGAAACCCACTACGGCAGAATCACCGGAAGCTATCGGGTGATTGATGCGCTCGCGACACTGGCCTTTGATTATCCCAAGCGCAGTGACTTTTTTACCCGTGAACTCGAACATTTCCTGATTCTGACCAGGGAACAACAGCGCGATCCGATGACCCTTACCGGTTCGTACGCCGGCGCGATGGGGTATGGCCAGTTTATGCCCAGCAGTTATCGGCGCTACGCGGTT
>JBFJMM010000141.1:0-6077 GCA_041633885.1 Porticoccaceae bacterium | reverse complement strand
CTTTGTGGGTGGGGATGGCAAACCGGGTTACTTTAAGCAGCAGTTGCACGTGTACGGCCGCGCCGGTAAGGCCTGCGGCGTTTGCCGGTCGACGTTAAAAAACAGGGTTATCGGACAGCGCAGCACCGTCTATTGTGCGCGGTGCCAGCGCTAAACTGCTCGACGTCGCTCAGGACGCGAATTTTTTTGCCAGCGCCGCAGCCACGGCGGGCGGCACAAAGGGGGATATTTTGCCCTGCAATGAGGCGATCTCCCGCACCAGGGAGGAGGAGATGTAAGAGTGTTTTTCCGCAGGGGTCAGGAACAGACTTTCCACGTCCGGAGACAGGGCGCGATTCATATTAGCCAACTGGAATTCGTACTCAAAATCGGATACCGCGCGCAAGCCGCGCAAGATGGCGGTGGCATTGCAATCGTGGACAAAGTTGACCAGCAGATAATCAAACCCCTTGACCTCTACGTTGGCAATATGCCCGAGGGCGGTTCGCGCCAGGCTGATACGCTCTTCGAGATCAAACAACGGTTTCTTTTTTTCGCTGCTCGCGATGCCTACCACAACCTGGTCAAATAATTTGCTGGCGCGCTCCACCAGATCGACGTGGCCATTGGTGATCGGGTCGAAGGTGCCGGGGTAGACAATCGTTTTCATACGGGAGGTTCCTCAGTGGGATGGCGATGGTAAACAATTTATCAAGGCACCTCAAATTCGTTGATACAGGCGATAGTCGACGTCCCCGGCCACTTTTTGCTTGACCAGCTGCCAGTTGTCGGGGAGTTTCTCGGCGGGGTTCCCGGTGGCGCGGTGGCTGGGCGCTTCGATATAAATCAGTGCGTTGGCGTTCAACCAGCCGTTGTCCTCGAGCAGGTGAGCTACCTTGTGGGACAGGTTGCTGGCAAAAGGTGGATCGAGAAAGACAATATCAAAGGTGTTGTGGGGTGGGGTCTTCATTAGCCAGGTAACGGCGTCCGCCGTAGTGATACTGCAGTTGTGGCCACCCAGCGCGGCCAGATTGGCGCGCAGAGCCTGTGCGGCGGCGGAATTGAGCTCCACCGATTCCAGTGCCGTGGCGCCCCGGGACAGGGCCTCAAAGCCCAGGGCGCCGGACCCGGCAAACAGATCGAGGCAATTCCCGTTGGCCAGGTGCGGCTGTAGCCAGTTGAACAGGGTCTCGCGCACCCGGTCGCCGGTGGGGCGCAGGTCGGGTGTGGCAGGAAACGTTAATTGTCGACCACGCCAGCGGCCGCCGATAATGCGAATTCGCCCACGCGTGACGGGGTTTTTGCGGGTCTTTGGCAACTGTTGGACTCCCGGCAGAGTTCATAAATGGTAGGATACACGGCTTTAACGGGCACTGGGAAAAGCGATTGATGGCGTCTGATAAAAACTCGCAAGCGGGCTCGGAACAGGAACCCGCATCCGCCCCCGCACCAGCAGCGCAGGAAAAGCGTTCGTTTCTGGCCCGTTGGCGCAGGTCTGAGCCCACGGCTCGCGATGCCGTCCCGGCGACCGTGCCGGAGCAGCCCGGCCAGGAGCCGTCAACCACCCAGCCATCTGCCACACAGAGTCTGATCGGACGCGCCCTGGCCCGTACCGGAGCTGGAATCGGTGCGCTGTTTTTGGGTCGCAAGGCCATTGATGCCGAGTTATTAGAGGATCTTGAAACCCGCCTGTTGTTGGCCGACGTCGGGGTTGAAACCTGTAGTGAAATTATTGCTGCGCTGACCGACCGGGTCCGGCGCGGTGATCTTACCGATGGCGCGGCGCTGCGGCGCGAGCTGGGCAACGTACTGTTCGACATTCTCGAGCCCTGTGCGCGCCCACTTGAAATAGTTGGTGCAAAACCATTTGTGATTCTGGTGGTCGGGGTCAATGGCGTGGGCAAAACCACCACCATAGGCAAACTGGCGCGCGGGTTGCAACACCATGGGCGCACTGTGATGCTCGCGGCGGGCGATACGTTCCGGGCTGCTGCCGTGGAGCAGCTGCAGGGATGGGGTGAACGCAACGCGGTCACCGTGGTGGCGCAGCAGACTGGCGCCGATAGCGCCTCTGTGATATTTGACGGGATGCAGTCGGCGCAGGCCAGATCGTTGGATGTGCTCCTCGCGGACACGGCGGGGAGACTGCACACCAAAGACAATCTGATGGAAGAATTGAAAAAGATAAAACGGGTGCTCACCAAACTCGATGGTAGCGCCCCTCAGGAAGTGCTGCTGGTGCTCGATGGGGGTACCGGGCAAAACGCGCTGGCGCAGATGCAGCAGTTCAACGAGAGCCTCGGTGTGACGGGTATCGTGTTAACCAAGCTTGATGGCACAGCGAAAGGCGGCGTGATATTCGCGCTGTGCAGGCGTTTCGGGGTTCCGGTGCGGTATGTGGGTGTGGGTGAGGGTATCGACGACTTGCAACCGTTTGATGCGAAAAGCTTCGTGGAGGCACTATTGGACAGCGGTGCCGGGTCGTGATTCTGTTTGATGGCGTCAGCAAGCGCTATCCACAGGGCCACGAGGCGCTGAACGGGGTCAGTTTTGAGCTCGCCGCCGGCGAACTGGCCTTTTTGACCGGCCACTCCGGGGCCGGCAAAAGCACCCTGCTCAAACTGATTATGCTGATGGAGCGTCCCACCCGTGGTCAGGTGCTTATTAACGGCAAGAACCTCAATCGTTTGCACGCCACTCAAATCCCCTACTACCGGCGACGGGTGGGCGTCGTGTTTCAGAATCACCAGCTTTTATTTGATCGCTCTGTGTACGACAACGTCGCCCTGCCATTATTGGTGTCGGGGTATAGCGCCCGGGATATCGGTCGCCGGGTGCGAGCGTCCCTCGACAAGGTGGGCCTGCTGAGCAAAGAGAAGCAGAACCCGATTACCCTCTCCGGAGGAGAGCAGCAACGCGTCGGCATCGCCCGCGCCGTGGTGCACAAGCCGCGCATTCTCCTCGCGGACGAGCCAACCGGTAATCTCGACCCGGCGTTGTCCGCCGAGATCATGCAACTGTTCAAGGATTTCCACGAGGTCGGGGTTACGGTATTAATTGCGTCCCATGACCTCGATCTTATAGCCCGAATAGGTAAGCGAGTACTCACTTTGTCGTCTGGATCTATAACGCAGAGCGAAACCAGTGCCACCTGGTAAGTCTCGGGGTAAGCAGCGCCCGGACCGAGAGTCTGCACTGGCGGCGCGACGGGGTGGCGTCAGTGGCCGCAGTGGCGCCAGTGAGAGTAGTACTGTGTGGCGGGATCGTCTGTATAGTTATTTACAACACCACGGAGGTAATTGTGCGGAAGCCCTGCGGCGCCTCGCCCGCGCCCCGGTGCAGAGTTTGATGACCGCGATGGTCATCGCGATTGCCCTGGCCCTGCCCGCCGCCCTTTATGTCCTGGTACTCAATTTGCAGCAGCTGGGCGGCAGTGTGCAGGCCAGTTCTCAGGTGACCATTTTTCTGCGGAGCGATGCCCAGGTGCAGGCCATCGAGCCGTTGCTGACACGCCTGCGGGGGATGCCCGGAGCGCAAGCCGTTACCTATCTGTCACCCGAGGAGGCGCTGCGGGAATTTCAGGAGTTGTCGGGTTTCGGCGACGCCCTGACCCTGCTCGACGAAAACCCGCTGCCCCCCGTTATATTGATCACTCCCGGGGAATCTTTGCGGGCCGACTTTACGGAGGCCGAGCGCTGGATACAGGGCATCGCGGCCGACCCGCTGGTGGACGATATTCAGCTCGACATGAAATGGTTGCAGCGTTTGCACAGCGTGCTCGATATCGGGCGCCGACTGGCGTTCGCTCTGGGGGTGGTGCTGTCGCTCGGGGTGCTGCTGGTGGTGGGTAATACCATACGTCTGGCAATAGAAAGTCGGCGCGATGAAATCGTCGTCGTCAAGCTGGTCGGTGGCACCAACGCTTACGTGCGTCGGCCGTTTCTCTACACCGGCCTGTGGTATGGCGCCAGCGGTGGTATTCTGGCGTGGTTACTGGTTGCCGGGGGGCTGTGGTGGCTCGCGGAACCCATTGCGCGACTGGCGGCCCTCTACCAGAGCCAGTTTGCGCTGCAGGGGCTGGGGGTGAGCGGTTTTGCGGCCTTACCGGCCCTTGGGGCGGTGTTGGGGTTGGTGGGCGCCTGGCTGGCGGTGAGTCGCCACGCGGCGCATATTGACGCTGAATAGACGCGCTAGATATAGATCAAGTAAAACAATAAAAAACAATGGGTTAATTGAACTTTTCGGGTTGTGGACATCTAATATGGGCGTGGTAAACTGTGCTCCCCCAAAAGTGAGGTCCCTATGAGTAAAAGTCTCCAAACTGTGAATTGGCTGGTGCCTGGCGAAAACCTGGGAGCCTATATACAGGGCGTCAGTAGCATACCCGTGCTGTCTGCCGATGAGGAGAAAACTCTGGCAGAGCGCCTTTTTTTCGAAAATGATCTGGAAGCTGCTCGGCACCTGGTGATGTCCCATCTGCGTTTCGTGGTGTACATCGCGCGCTCCTACAATGGCTATGGCCTGCCCCTCGCGGACCTGGTTCAGGAGGGTAACGTGGGGCTGATGAAGGCGGTAAAACGCTTCAATCCCGAAAAAGGTGTGCGCCTGGTATCGTTCGCGGTGCACTGGATTAAAGCGGAAATTCACGAGTATGTATTGCGTAACTGGCGCATTGTCAAAGTGGCGACCACCAAGGCGCAGCGCAAGTTGTTTTTCAATCTGCGCAAGGCCAAGCAGCGTCTGGCGTGGCTCACGGACGACGAAGCGGTTGCGGTTGCCAGTGATCTGGGGGTGGAAGTCGCGCAGGTCCGGGAAATGGAACAGCGCCTGTCTGCACGGGATGCAACCATTGACACGACCCCGGACGACGACGAAGACGGTTATCAGGCACCCGTTCACTACCTGGAGGACCACAGTACTGATCCGGCGTTGATACTGGAACGGGCTGATTCGGAAACGTCCAATTACGATAACCTGACGGAGGCGTTGGATTGTCTCGATAAACGCAGCCGAGATATCCTGCAACAGCGCTGGCTGACCGACGATAAGGTGACGTTGCACGATCTGGCGGCCAGATACGGGGTTTCTGCCGAACGCATCAGGCAATTGGAACAAAATGCCATGAAAAAGATGCGATCTGCTCTGCAAGCCTGAGTAACAGATGGCACCGGTTTAACGAAAAAAGCCGCGTTAACGCGGCTTTTTTCGTGGTGTATTCACAGCGACACACCCCAATCTACCGAGGTGTAGTGTGCGGCAGTAACCTGTTTTGGCGACTTCATATCACTCCGTGGCTGGCGAGAAAACGGCTTATGACGCAACTCAACGTACGCTCCATTTGCGGCTATTGCGGCGCGATTTCTGGATTTGTGGCGATTGCATTGGGCGCATTTGGAGCCCACGCCCTGCGCGGTCTCAGTGGCTCGGCGCAATGGGAATCGGGCGGGGCGTCCCTGTGGCAAACAGCGGTGCTGTATCAAATGTTCCATGCCCTCGCCCTGCTGGTGCTGGGTGGACTTGCGCCGGACCTGATAGCGAGCCGGGTTCGCGGTTGGGTGGGCGCCAGCTTCGCGCTGGGCACGGTGCTGTTTTCCGGAAGTTTGTATCTGCTGGCGGTAACGAGGGTGCCCCTGTTGGGAATACTGACCCCAGTGGGTGGGCTTTTGTTCTTAGCCGGCTGGGGTGTGCTCGGCGTGGCTTTATGGCGGACATCCCGTGAGTGAAACGAAGGATTGCGCACCTGACGTACCCGGCGCGCAGCGTAGAACCGTGCGCAGCTACGTGGTGCGGGGCGGTCGCCTGACCCCAGGCCAGCGCCGCGGCCTTGAACAGCATCGCGATTATCTGCTCGAGGCAGGTTCCGGTCGCGCCGACTGGCAGCAAATATTTGGCCGCACTGCGCCGGTCATCCTGGAAATCGGCTTTGGTATGGGAGATTCGCTGTGTCAGATGGCGGCGGCCGAGCCAGATAAAAATTTTGTGGGGATCGAGGTCCATCCGCCGGGGGTGGGCAGGCTGCTGAACCAAGCAGCTGCGGCACAGCTAAGCAATTTGCGGGTCTATATGGGGGACGCGGTAGCCGTGCTGGACGACTGTAT
>JBFJMM010000140.1:0-6175 GCA_041633885.1 Porticoccaceae bacterium | reverse complement strand
GTAAATTCCTCGATACTTAGCCCCTCGGGTTTGAGAATATTGAGGTGCAGATTGCCATCGCCGATATGGCCGTACCAGACCACTTCAAAATCCGGATAGCTGCGGGCCGCCAGCTCATTCACTTCCCGCAAAAAATCCGGCATGCGCGACACACAAACAGAAATATCATTTTTGTAGGGTTTGGAAAATGACAATGTTTCGGAAATATCTTCCCGCAGCCGCCACAGGTTTTTGGCCTGAGCCATACTCTGGCTGACCACGCCATCTGTCACCCAGCTTTGCTCAACACAGCGTTCGAAGGAGGCCATGGCTGTATCGAGGGCGTTTGCGTCGTGGTGCTCAAATTCCAGCACCGCATAAAATGGCGCGCTGCTGTCGAAAGGGGCCGGCAGTTGTTGGTGGGTCATGACCTTTTGTAGCGCGAGGTGCGACAGAAATTCAAAAGCGGTAAGTGTTACCGCGCGATTAAAGGCACGCAACACCTCCATAATCGCGGGAAAACTGGTGACGCCCAGGACCATCACGCGGGTATCTGCCGGTGGTGGCAGTAGCGCCAGGGTCGCTTCGCAAATAATACCCAGAGTGCCTTCGGAACCGATAAAAAGATGCCGAAAATCGTAGCCCGTATTGTTTTTGATCAGGCCCTTATTGAGGGTCAGCAACTCACCGTTGCCGGTGACGACCGTCAGGCCTCGCACCCAGTCGCGGGTCATACCGTAACGGATGACCCGGATGCCGCCGGCGTTGGTGGCGATATTGCCGCCGATCTGGCTGGAGCCCGCGGACGCAAAATCCACCGGGTAGAATAAATGTTGATCGGCGGCGAAGCGTTGCAATTGTTCGGTGATCACGCCCGCCTGACAGGTCACGGTTTGATCGACCGGGTTGCAATCCATTATGTTATTCATGCGATCCAGGGCGATGATCAGTTCGCCATTGCAGGCCACCGCGCCGCCGCTCAGGCCGGTGCGCCCGCCGGATGGTACCACCGCCAGGTGCTCCCGATTGGCCATTTGTATCACCGCCTGCACCTGCGCTGTACTGCTGGGCAAAACTACCGCGCAGGGATTCGGTTGCCATACGCTGGTGCGGTCGACGCCGTATTTTTGCAAGTTGTCGGGGTCGGTGAGTACGTAGCGCTCGCCGACGATGCCGGACAGCTGAGTCAGCTGTGATTGGGGTAGGGGCGCTGGCGTGGCGGCTGTGCCATTCATCTTCGCGGAGTCCCGGCGGCGTGAATCAAGGGCCGCTATGGTATCATAGCGACCGTTTTTTTTTGCCAGTCGCGAGCACCCCGTCCATGGCCAGCTTTTCCCTCGACAAGTCCAGAATTCGCATTCTTTTATTGGAAGGCGTTAGCATGTCCGCCCGCGAAACGTTCACTGCGGCGGGGTACGGTGAAGTAGAGTATCTGAAAACCGCATTGCCGGAGGAGGCGTTGCTCGACAAAATCAAAGGCGTGCATTTTGTCGGCATTCGCTCCCGCACCCAGCTGACGCGCAAGGTGTTTGCAGCGGCGGATAAATTGATTGGCGTCGGGTGTTTCTGTATCGGTACCAACCAGGTGGATCTGCAGGCGGCCATCGAAAATGGGGTGGTGGTGTTTAACGCTCCCTATTCCAATACTCGCAGCGTGGCCGAGCTGGTGGTAGCCGAAGCGATCATGTTGATGCGCGGTATCCCCGAAAAAAACGCCAAGGCGCACAACGGCGTGTGGTTAAAATCCGCCGACCAATCTTACGAAGTGCGTGGTAAAACGCTGGGCATTATCGGTTATGGCAATATCGGCAGTCAGGTCAGCGTGCTCGCCGAAGCCATGGGTATGCGGGTGCGTTTTTATGACGTGGTAACGCGCCTGCCGCTGGGCAACGCCGCTCAGGTGGGCAGCCTGAATACTCTGTTGCGGGACAGCGACGTGGTGTCGCTCCACGTGCCCGACACATCGGCAACGCGCTACATGATGGGCGCCGAACAGTTGCGGGCGATGAAGCCGGGCGCCATATTGATCAACGCGGCGCGCGGCCAGGTTGTGGATATCGACGCCCTGTGCGAGGCGCTTGCGGACCGCCATCTGGGGGGCGCGGCGCTCGACGTTTTCCCCGCGGAACCAAAATCCAACAACGAAGAGTTTACGTCGCCACTGC
The DNA here is from genome assembly GCA_041633885.1 of Porticoccaceae bacterium. Classification (GTDB taxonomy): domain Bacteria; phylum Pseudomonadota; class Gammaproteobacteria; order Pseudomonadales; family Porticoccaceae; genus JBFJKD01. The sequence continues at coordinate 4,031 of JBFJMM010000140.1, read as the reverse complement.
GCGCCTTTGATAACGTTATTCTGACCCCCCATATCGGCGGATCCACGGAGGAAGCTCAGGAAAACATCGGAGCCGAGGTGGCAGAAAAGCTGGTCAAATACAGCGACAACGGCACCACCACCAGCGCTGTCAATTTTCCCCAGGTGGCGTTGCCACCCCACGCTGGCTCCCACCGACTGCTGCATGTGCATCGCAACGTGCCGGGGATATTAAGCGCCATAAACCAGGTTTTTTCGGCCAACGGGATTAATATCAGTGGGCAATATTTGCAGACCAACGAGCAGATCGGTTACGTGGTTGTGGATATCGACGCCGAATACAGCGAGCGGGCATTGCAGGAATTGAAAGCGATTGACGGCACGGTGCGTTGCCGCGTGTTGTTTTAACGGCTTATTGTGGTGTTTCAAAGATCCATGGCGGCGAAGATCTGACTTCGCAGCTCCGGGGTTTCGTTGGCCAGATGATGGCGGGCGCCGGGCACGATATGAATTTTTGCGTTGGGCAGCTTGTGTGCTAACACTTTCAGATTGTAGCGCCAGTCAAGCGTGGTATCCCGATCGCCCTGGACAATACAAACAGGGAAGGAGCTAACGGGTAAGCGGCGAAAATTTTCTGTCCAGCGTTTCATTGCGCCGATCCACTCCAGGGGGATATAACGATCCTGCAGGGGATCCTGACCGGATAAAAACTGCAGGAATGCGCGATTACCGGAATTGGCGACAAATTTTCGACCGATGCGCTTGATAAACCGGTGGGCCACCAGATACACCAGTTTATTCCAGGTCCAGCGATAGGGATGAACAAGCGGCGCCAACAGCGCAATGTGGGCAAATTGCGGCGTGTCACCGCGCTGCTCCAGCAAGCATTTAAGGATAACGGCGCCGCCGGTGCTCTGGCCGACCGCGCGCCACGGCCGGGGAAAGTGCGCGGCGGCCCGGGTCAATACCGCGTCAAAAACTTCCGCGTAGTGATCGAAGCTGGCAATACTGACCCGCTCGCCACTGGAGAGGCCGTGGCCGGGCAAATCAAAGGCGACCACGGAATAGTCGCGGGCCAGCAGATAGTGCACCAAATGCCCGTACAGGCCTACGTGATCAAAGTATCCGTGTACCAGAAATACCGTCCCCTTGGCGGCCACCACTGGGTGCCAGTAGTGGCAGGCGATTGTATAGTCGCCAGTATGCAAGACCCCCCAGCGATGAATGCATTCTGATGAGGCCTCGTCGTCGGCCCGCGGGTGATGGGTGGCGGGATCTCCCATGTCCCGGGTCAGTTTAGGCTCCTCGGGCAGATTGTAATGGCGTAGATACGCCCGCGCGGCTGCCGTCACCGTCGGGTCCTGAGTGGCATCTAATGAAAGTTGCGGCAGATGCCTGGCAATGACGCCAAGCGCCTGCGCGCTAATCGGCGCTGCGGTAACATGTGACTCGCTTACGGGCATAGCATGTGGTTCCCTGTGAACGATATTGCGACGCAAAGTTGTGGCAAAAAGCAATGTTGTGGGACAAGCGTCATCATCGCAGACGGCTTCCGATTCACCAACAGGTTAACGCCCGTGCAAGGCCCGGCCCGACGTCCCGCGCGGTCGGTTGCTGTTGCACCCCTGGACCTTGTTGGGCATAGTGGAGCGCTTAAAAAATGGGTTCGGATATGAAAGATTATCTTATCGCGCCGTCCATTCTATCCGCGGATTTCGCCCGGCTAGGGGAAGAGGTGGACGCCGTGTTGGCCGCCGGCGCCGATGTGGTGCACTTCGATGTGATGGACAATCACTATGTCCCCAATCTCACGATTGGCCCCATGGTGTGTCGCGCGCTGCGTAACTACGGGGTCAGCGCGCCGATTGACGTGCATTTGATGGTTGAACCCGTCGATGATCTGATTCGCATGTTCGCCGCGGCTGGTGCCACCTGGATTACATTTCATCCCGAGGCGTCCCGCCATGTGGACCGTTCCCTGCAACTGGCGCGGGAACTGGGGTGCAAAACCGGTTTGGTTTTGAACCCCGCCACCGGCCTGCAAACGGTGCGTCACGTGCTCGACAAACTGGATATTTTGTTACTGATGTCCGTTAATCCCGGGTTTGGCGGTCAAAAATTTATTCCCCTGACCCTCACCAAGCTGCGCGAAGCGCGCGCGTTAATCGATGGCAGTGGCTGCGACATTCGCCTGCAGGTAGATGGCGGGGTTACCGCCGCCAATATTGCCGAAATTGCGGCGGCGGGGGCCGATACCTTTGTCGCGGGTTCCGCGATTTTCGGCGCGCCCGATTACGCCGCCGCCATCGCTGCCCTGCGGGCGGCGTTAGCGGCTGAGTGAGGGTGGTTTTCCGAACTGGGCAAATCGATTAGAATGCGCGCCTCACAGTTGGAGTTTCAGGTGATTTTCGGCAATCGGGATCAACGCATTTCTTCCTTTGCCCGCTGGCGATGGCCGCGCGGGTAATCCCCTGTGCCCCTATGGCACCCCTCAATTAATTTTTGCCGATAGTAAAGCGTTCATATTAAGGAATGGCTATGACGCCTGAACAATTTGCCGAGCTGGCCGCACACAACTACAGTCGTATTCCGGTGGTGCGCGAAGTGCTCGCCGACCTGGAAACACCGCTGTCCTGTTACCTCAAACTGGCCCGCGGCCGCTACACCTACCTGTTGGAATCCGTGCAGGGCGGCGAAAAGTGGGGGCGCTATTCCCTGATCGGTTTGCCCTGTGCCACGGTATTGAAAATCTGTGGTGAGCAGTTAACCATCGAGCGGGACGGCGCGGTGGAGGTCAGTCGTGTAACCGACGATCCCCTCGGCGAGGTGCAACAGTTTCACGCCCGGTTCCAGATGCCTCAGCTGCCGGGTCTACCCCGATTTACCGGGGGGCTGGTGGGATATTTTGGCTACGACACCGTGCGCTATGTGGAGCCCCGTCTGGCCGCAAGCTGTCCACCCGACACCCTCGGTGTGCCGGACATTTTGCTGATGGTGTCCCACGAGGTGCTGGTATTCGACAATTTGCTCGGCAAGCTGATTTTTGTGGTGCATGCGGACCCCGCTCAGCCCGCCGCCTGGGAGCAGGCGCAAACCAGGCTGGACCAGCTGGAAGCAGGGTTGCGGGAGCCACTCCCCGAGCTTGCCAGGATTTCACTGGGCGCACCTGGCTTGCCGGACTCCGCGTTTACGTCCAGTTTCGGCCAGCAGCGCTATGAACAGGTGGTGGAGCATATCAAGGATTATGTGTTGGCCGGTGATGTGATGCAGGTGGTGCCTTCGCAACGTCTGTCCATGCCGTTTCAGGCTGAACCGATCAACCTGTATCGCGCGCTGCGCTGCCTGAATCCTTCCCCCTACCTGTATTTTCTCGATCTGGGGGAATTTCAGATTGTCGGTTCCTCGCCGGAAATACTCGCCCACCTCGAAGACGGACTGGTAACGGTGCGGCCCATTGCGGGCACCCGCCGCCGCGGCCGCGATGAGGCCGAAGACCTGGCGCTGGAGCGGGAATTGCTGGCCGATCCCAAGGAAATTGCCGAGCACCTGATGTTGATCGACCTCGGACGCAACGATGTGGGACGGGTGGCGCGTACCGGTACCGTAAAGTTGACGGAAAAAATGATTGTCGAACGCTTTTCCCACGTGATGCATATTACCACCAATGTTACCGGCGAAGTGGAACCAGGCACCACGGCGATTGATGTGTTGCGCGCCGCCCTGCCAGCGGGCACGCTCAGTGGCGCGCCAAAAATTCGCGCCATGGAAATTATTGATGAAGTGGAGCCGGTCAAACGTGGCATCTATGGCGGCGCGGTCGGCTATCTGGCCTGGAACGGCAATATGGATACCGCCATTGCGATTCGCACCGGTGTAATTAAGGATGGCAAACTGCACGTACAGGCGGGTGGCGGCGTGCCAGCCAAACCGACCCTGTTCGCCCTCTCTCGACGAGTGGGTCAGACCGACCAGGCCCTGCCCTGCATCCGACATTGTGTGTGCCCTTCCCTGCGGCGCCCGGGTGCATGCTAATGACTTGGCGGCACGGCCTCC
>JBFJMM010000139.1:0-6208 GCA_041633885.1 Porticoccaceae bacterium | reverse complement strand
CGAAAATTTGATGATGGCTGCGACCCTGGCGCGGGGTACCACAATTATCGAAAATGCGGCGCGCGAACCCGAGGTGGTCGATCTCGCCAATTGCCTCAACGCGTTTGGTGCTGACGTGCAGGGTGCGGGCACGGATACCATCGTAATCAGCGGTGTGGAAAAGCTGTCCAGCGGCAGTTATCGCATTATGCCGGATCGCATTGAAACCGGTACTTATCTGGCGGCCTGCGCAGCGACCCGGGGCCCCATTAAATTGAAAGACACAAACCCCGGTACCCTCGAGGCGGTGTTGCTGAAACTCGAGGAGACCGGGGCGGAAATTAAAACGGGCGACAACTGGATTGAAATGGACATGCACGGCCGTCGGCCACAAGCCATTAATTTGCGCACGGCGCCGTATCCAGCGTTTCCCACCGATATGCAGGCGCAGCTGACTGCAGTTAATGCGGTGGCCCAGGGTGTTGGTATGATTACGGAAACAATTTTCGAAAATCGACTGATTCAGACCCACGAGCTTAATCGCATGGGCGCCAAAATCAGAATCGAAGGCAATACTGCGATTGTTACCGGGGTCGAAACCCTGAAGGGCGCGCCGGTGATGGCATCCGATCTGCGCGCCTCTGCCAGTCTGGTAATCGCAGGCCTGGTTGCCGAGGGCAAGACCGAAGTGGATCGCATCTATCACATCGACCGCGGCTACGAATGTATCGAGGAAAAATTACAACAACTAGGTGCGAATATACGCCGTATCCCGGGTTGAAAAAATATGAGCGAGTTAACTATCGCCCTCACCAAGGGGCGCATTTTAAAGCAGACACTGCCACTGCTGGCGGCGATCGGCATCGTCCCGGACGAGGATATCGATACCAGTCGTAAGTTACTGTTTGCCACCAGTCGCGACAACATTCGGTTGCTGGTTCTGCGCGGCTCGGACGTGCCGGTGTATGTGCAATTCGGCGCAGCGGATATTGGTGTGTCCGGACTGGACACACTGCTGGAGCACGGCGGTGACGGCTTCTATGAACCCCTCGATCTGGGCATTGCACGCTGTCGTCTGATGACCGCGGCCAGAGTGGGTGCGCCACCGGTATGTGGACGCATGCGCGTCGCCACCAAATACGTGAATGTGGCGCGCCGTTATTACGCAGAGCAGGGTCGCCAGGCGGACATTATCAAGCTCTACGGCGCCATGGAGCTGGCCCCCCTGGTGGCATTGGCGGATGAGATTGTCGATATTGTCGATACGGGGAATACGCTACGCGCCAACGGCCTCGAGCCGCGCGATGTGATCGCCGAGATCAGTTCCCGTGTGATCGTCAATAAAAGTGCGATGAAGCTTAAACACGACGCCATCAAGCCGTTGTTGCACGATCTTAAGCTGGCGGTTGCCAGGAGCGGGGGCGAGCGGTGACCACGGGGTTAACGATTGCTCGACTCAACGCAACCCACGGGGAGTTTGATCGGGATCTCGACCGATTGTTGGGCCGGGCCAGCGACGTTGACCCGACCGTAACCGCGGTGGTGGCGGAAATTATCGCCACCGTACGCCGCGACGGTGATGCGGCGTTGCTCGAGTACACGCGCCGGTTTGACCGCCGCGATGTGCAGCGGGTGGAACAGCTGGAGGTCACCGCGCAGGCAATGGCCGACGCCGTGCAACAGGTCGCGCCGCAACAGTTACAGGCGCTGGAAATAGCGGCGCAGCGCATTCGCGACTTTCACCAGCACCAGTATCAGCAGTCCTGGCAGTACACCGAAGCTGATGGCACGGTACTGGGTCAGCATATTACCGCCCTCGAACGCGTCGGTATCTATGTGCCAGGGGGGCAGGCCAGCTATCCCTCGTCGGTATTGATGAACGCGATTCCGGCGCGCATAGCTCAGGTGGACGAAATTGTTATGGCGGTACCCGCCCCTGAAGGCAACTTAAACCCCATGGTATTGGCGGCCGCCAGCATTGCGGGGGTCGATCGCGTGTTTACCATCGGTGGTGCCCAGGCCATCGCCGCGCTGGCGTACGGCACCGAAACCGTTCCCCGCGTCGATAAAATCGTCGGTCCCGGCAATGTCTATGTGGCGGAGGCGAAGCGGGCGGTATTCGGTCAGGTGGGGCTGGATATGGTGGCGGGGCCCTCGGAAATTCTGGTGATTTGCGACGGAGAGACACCGGCCGACTGGATTGCGATGGATCTATTTGCGCAGGCGGAACACGACGCCAATGCCCAGGCCATCCTGATAAGTCCGTGCGCCGAGTTTCTCGATGAAGTGCAGCGACGCATCGCGCAGCTGTTACCGGAGATGGAGCGTGCATCCATAATCCGGGCGTCCCTGCAAGGGCGCGGTCTCTTTATTCAGGTGCCGGATCTGGATACCGCCATGGCGGTTGCAAATCGTATCGCCCCCGAGCATCTCGAGTTGTCCGTGGTTAATGCTCAGGACTGGGTTGCAAAAATTCGCCATGCCGGAGCGATATTTCTTGGGCGCTACACGGCCGAGGCGGTGGGCGACTACTGCGCGGGGCCAAATCATGTGCTGCCCACGTCGGCAACGGCGCGCTTTTCTTCGCCGTTGGGGGTCTACGATTTTCAGAAGCGCACGTCCCTGATCAGCTGTTCGCCGCAGGGCGCACAAACCCTGGGGCGCACGGCGGCAGTGCTCGCCCGGGGCGAATCCCTTGCCGCTCACGCACTATCCGCCGAATGCCGCATGGCGGAGCCTGGTTCCGAGCGCGGGTCAGATTAGACTGCGTGAAGAGAGATACGCGATGAAAAGTAAATACTGGAGCCGCTTTGTCGCAGACCTGGAACCCTATGTGCCAGGCGAACAACCGCGCATGGCCGGACTGGTGAAGCTCAATACCAATGAGAATCCCTATGGCCCCTCGCCCGCGGTGCTGGCTGCTATTCGCGCGGCGACGGGCGATGATTTACGCCTGTATCCACCGCCGGACGCGCCACAACTGAAAACGGCGATTGCGCAATATTATGCCGTCGCGGACGACCAGATATTTGTCGGCAACGGGTCCGATGAAGTGCTCGCACACGTATTTTGCGCCCTGTTTCAGCATGCGCACGCCGTTTTGTTTCCCGACATTACGTACAGTTTTTACCCGGTGTATTGCGGGCTCTATGGCATCGATTATCGGCAAATTCCCCTGGAAGAAGATTTCAGTATTTCTTTCGCCAGCTACCCGCGGCGCAACGGTGGCATAATTTTCGCCAATCCCAACGCGCCGACCGGGTGTCTGGTGTCCCTGAGGGATATTGAAACGCTGTTGCAAAACAACACCGACTCGGTGGTGGTGGTGGATGAAGCCTATATCGACTTTGGCGGCGCCAGCGCTATAACCCTGATCGCCAGCTACCCTAATCTGCTGGTGGTGCAAACCCTGTCCAAGTCGCGCTCGTTGGCCGGGTTGCGCCTGGGGTTTGCGGTCGGTCACCGGGATTTGATCGAAGCCCTGGAGCGGGTTAAGAACAGCTTTAATTCCTACCCGCTCGATCGCCTTGCCATTGCGGGGGGCGTGGCCGCCATGGCGGATCGGGACTATTTCGAAACTACCCGCCAGCGGGTGATTGCCAGTCGGGAAACGTTGCGCACACAATTGCTGCAACTCGGGTTTTCGGTATTGCCGTCGGCCGCTAATTTTTTGTTCGCCGCGCATCCCACCCACGCTGGCGAGGAACTGGCGGCGGGGCTGCGCGGGCACGGCGTCATCGTGCGCCACTTCAGACAGCCGCGCATCGCGCAGTTTGTACGTATCAGCATCGGTACGGACGCGCAAAATACACAGTTGATCGAAGCGCTCGCCGCGCTGTTCGACTAATTCCACCTTTAACCTGCGGGTTCGTTGGCGCGGGTCACCGGCAGCCGGGTGGCGTCGTTTCCAGCCCGGGTCCCGGCAATAATGCTAACGACAGAGCGATCAGTTAACGGGTGGGCGTGTCCCCGCGGTAGCGTTGATGGTGAGCGGTTGACCGCCCCGCACTACCTGGAGTCGAATGGGGTCCCCTGGCTTGAGTCCGGCGATAATATTCAGGCCCTGCGACCCATCTGTGATGCGCTGGTCGTTAATATGAGTCACCACGTCGCCCCCCCGCAGGCCCGCGGTGCGGGCCGGGCCATTAGCGTGCACATCGGTAATGATAATTCCGGCGGGAGGATCCAGTCCCAGACGCGCCGCCAGTTCCGGACCCAGTTGCTGCGCCTGGACGCCCAGCCAGCCACGAATCACGCGACCGTGCTCGACGATATCGTCCAGCACCTTAATGGCGGTATCGGCGGGGATGGCGAAACCGATTCCCACCGACGACGTCTCGTTGAGTATCGCCGCATTGATGCCCAGTAAATTACCGTAAGCGTCGATTAACGCGCCACCGGAATTTCCCGGGTTGATGGCCGCATCGGTTTGAATAAAATTATCGAACGTATTGAGGTGCAGGCTATTGCGGCCGGTGGCGCTGACTATACCTTGCGAAACCGACTGTCCCACCCCAAACGGATTGCCGATCGCCAGCACCACGTCGCCCACTTCAGCCTGTGCGGCGTTGCCGAGGGTAATCGGGCGCAGGTTACCAAGCTCGATTTTAAGCACAGCGAGGTCGGTATCCTTATCCAGCCCCACGACCCTGGCCTGGGTTTCGCGACCGTCGTACATCAGCACAATAATTTCATCGGCGCTTTCGACGACATGGTGGTTGGTGAGAATAAAACCGTCTTTGGTGATGATAACGCCGGACCCCAGGGAAGACTGCATGCGCTGCTGGCGTTGCGGATTGTCCTGGTTAAACAGGCGCCGAAAATAAGGGTCGTCCAGCAAGGGGTGGCGCCGCGCGGCAAGCCGCTTACGGGTATAGATGTTGACCACCGATGGCGCGGCCTTGCGCACGGCCTGGGCGTAGGACGTGGTCTGTCCCCAGGGATTTCGGGTGCCGGGCGCGAGGTTGTCGAAAGTCGACCCAATACGTTGGCTGCCGGGATTCAGCAGCTGCGGAAACACGACGAGTAACACAGCCGCTGCGATTAATCCGACGGCAACTGGCCAGCCCAGAAATGTTAGTAGACGTCTGGTCACTTCCCGCATGTCCACGTTTCCCCCGCTGTGCCGCGACCGTTATTATGAACAGAATTTTTCGCGATTATCGCATAATCAATGCAACCGTATGCGATGCGTGCGCATTGTCGCTGGGTTGCCGTGTCCAAAAGTCTGGGCGCTATGCCGAAAAATTCTTACCATCGGACTGTTTTTTGTTGCCCTCAGTTGATACTGTGGACACCTTTTTTACGCACGGGATGTTGTTATGGCTAATCTGGTAGCGCCGCATGGCAGCGATGTACTAAAACCTCTGTTGCTCGACGGCGAAGCCCGTGCGGCAGCGTTAAATCGCGCGCAATCACTGCCGTCCATCAAAATGGCGTCCCGCGAAGTGGGCGATCTGATCATGCTTGGCATTGGCGGGTTTACCCCCCTCGACGGTTTTATGGGCGAGGCCGACTGGCAATCGGTGTGTGACAATATGGCCCTGGCTAACGGATTGTTCTGGCCAATCCCGATTACCTTGTCGGTATCCCAGGCGCAGGCAGATACCCTTGCCGAGGGCAGCGAGGTCGCGCTGCTGGACGGCGAAACCGGGGAGATCATGGGGATTTTGACGGTAGCGGAAAAGTATCGGATAGACAAAGCCCACGAATGCCTGCAGGTGTTTAAAACAACGGACGCGGCGCACCCGGGTGTCGCGATGGTTATGAACCAGGGGGAGGTGAATCTGGGGGGCGCGGTGCAGGTTCTGTCCCAGGGGGAATTTCCGCGCAAATACGCCGACATTTACATGACTCCCGCGCAAACCCGGGCATTGTTCGAGGAAAAGGGCTGGTCCACGGTGGCGGCTTTTCAAACTCGCAATCCCATGCACCGCTCCCACGAGTACCTGGCCAAGATCGCGATTGAAATTTGCGATGGGGTAATGGTTCACTCGCTGCTGGGAAAACTCAAGCCCGGAGATATTCCCGCCGACGTGCGTCAGCAGGCCATCAGCGTTTTGCTGGACAAATATTTTGTGAAGAATACTGTGGTGCAGTCAGGCTACCCCCTGGATATGCGTTATGCCGGCCCCCGGGAAGCGCTGTTGCATGCGTTGTTTCGCCAGAACTACGGCTGTTCCCATTTGATTGTCGGGCGCGATCACGCGGGGGTTGGGGATTATTACGG
>JBFJMM010000138.1:0-6233 GCA_041633885.1 Porticoccaceae bacterium | reverse complement strand
GCCTGCCCAGCAAATCGCACTGGGCATGACGGCGGGCGATGCCCCCGCCGCTGGCGCCAAGGCGCTGCTGGCCTCGCGCACCAATACCCTGTTTTCGGCACCCATGGCATATTGCATGCTGGCTTCGCCCCACGTCGGTTACGGCGCCGATCATCTGCTGAGCGCCAACGGTGGTGGTGCGGGTCTGTACGCCGCCCTGGCGGTGGTGGCGGCCTTGGAGGTCAACGGGTTAATGGGCAAACAGGGCCCCTTGACCACAGTCAAGGGCGTGATACACAGCAGTATCGGATTGACCGTGGTGGTTGTCGCTCTGTTGGTGTTTTTGTGACACAACGGGCGTGACAGCCCGCTCTGGCAGGACAAATAAACCGGCGGTGTCGCCGGTTTTTTTGTAGGGCAAATTTTGCTCGGTGTATAATTGCCACCCCACATAGTCTGGAACAGTTGACAATGAGTGCAAAAGGAACAGGTCGCAGCGGGCCATTCGTGGCCGAGCGCGAAGACCGGCTGGATACACATGAAAAGCAGGACGAAAAACCCGATTACCAGCAGCGCACTGGCCGGAAAGATGATTCTTCCGCCACTGGTGGTGGCGGAACCGGTGGCGGCGTGAAACTCATGATAACGGTGTTGCTACTGGCCTTGCTTGGTCTCGGCGGGTTTGCGTGGCAGCAGAGCAAGGCGCAGGCAGCGCTGGTCGCGCGTTTTGACGAATTGGCGGCCAAAATCGAGTTCACCGACGAATCGTTGAATCAATCCGGAACGGCCCTCTCCGTACAGTTAAAGGGGCAAGCCGAGCAACTGGAAAAACATTGGTCAGAAATCAAAAAATTGTGGGTAGTGTCCAATGAGCGCAATCGGCAGGCGATCAGCGATTTACAGACCACCACCGCAAAACAGGAACAGGCCGCCAAAAAACTCGAGCAATCCATTGCCGCGCAGAAGGTAAAAGTGGAACAGGCCCTGGCTAAAGTTAGCGACGTCAGTTCCGGATCCCTGGCGCTGACCGCACAACTGGATGAGTTACAAAATCGTCTGCAGGCGGGGCTAAACAAAATTGTGGCGCTGGAAAAATCTTCCCAACAATTGCAAGCCACATTGCAGAGCCGGGTGGCTAACAACGAGGAGGCGATCCGCTCCATTGACGCATTTCGCCGCCAGACCAACCAGCAGCTGGAAGAAATTCGTCGCAGCATAGCGACCCAGTAACCATCCAGTGATTACTGGCCCTGGTCAGGGACCCTGTCTGCCAGGCCTGTGAGAAGCGGTTAATTTCACAGACCGGGCCAGGCCGGGCGTTTCGACCAGAGCATTCACCAATGCATTCGCCACAGCATTCACCCCTGGAGATCACACAGGACCCGAATATGACAATTATTCGTCAGGACGATTTAACCGCCAGCATTGCCGATGCCCTGCAATTTATTTCTTATTACCACCCGGCGGATTTTATTAAGGGTGTGCACGATGCGTATCTGCGGGAGGAGTCACCCGCAGCGCGGGACGCGCTGGCGCAAATTTTAGTGAATTCCAGGATGTGTGCGATGGGGCATCGGCCCATCTGTCAGGACACGGGCATTGTGACGGTTTTTGTGAAGATTGGCATGCAGGTGCAGTGGCAGGGCGGCGGTGCCCTCAGCGATGCGATCAATGCGGGAGTGCGCCAGGCTTATCAGCACCCCGACAACGTTTTGCGCGCGTCGATTCTCGCCGATCCTGATGGCGCGCGCAGTAACACCGGCGACAATACCCCGGCGGTGATTCACTACGACATCGTACCCGGCGCCGCCGTCGAGGTGCATGTGGCCGCCAAGGGCGGTGGTTCGGAAGCCAAAGCCAAGTTCGCCATGCTCAATCCGTCCGACTCTGTAGTCGACTGGGTGCTGGAACAGGTGCCCAAGATGGGGGCTGGTTGGTGTCCACCGGGTATGCTCGGAATTGGCATTGGCGGCACCGCGGAAAAGGCCATGTTACTGGCCAAAGAAGCGTTGCTCGATCCGATCGATATACAGCATTTGCAGACTCGGGGTGCCACGCACCGAACGGAGCAGCTGCGACTGGAATTGTTCGACAAGGTAAACGGGTTGGGCATCGGCGCCCAGGGTTTGGGCGGTCTGACGACGGTACTGGATGTCAAAGTGAAGGATTTTCCTACCCATGCAGCCAATAAAGCGGTGGCCATTATTCCCAATTGCGCGGCCACTCGACACATGCACTTTACCCTTGATGGCAGCGGCCCGGCGCAGTTCACGCCCCCGGATCTGTCGGACTGGCCAGATATTGCCTGGGACGTGGGAGACAGTGTGCGCCGCGTCAATCTGGATCATATTTCACACCAGGATATCCAGAACTGGCGGGCGGGAGAAACCGTCCTGCTGAGCGGTAAATTGCTCACCGGGCGGGACGCGGCCCACAAGAAGATTGTGGACCTGCTGGCGGCGGGGGAAGCGCCACCGGTGGATTTGCGCAACCGTTTTATCTACTACGTGGGTCCGGTGGACCCGGTGCGCGACGAAGTGGTGGGTCCCGCTGGACCCACTACCGCCACCCGTATGGACAAGTTCACCCGCACCCTGCTGGAACACACTGGCTTGATTGGTATGGTGGGCAAGGCGGAGCGCGGCGCGGTAGCGATTGACGCCATTCGCGACCATAAAGCGGTTTATCTGATGGCGGTGGGTGGCGCGGCCTACCTGGTGTCCAAAGCGATTGTAGCGGCGCGGGTTGTGGCGTTTCCCGAACTGGGCATGGAGGCGATTTACGAATTCGAGGTCCGGGATATGCCGGTGACCGTCGCCGTGGATAGTACTGGCGAATCGGTGCATCGCACTGGTCCAGCCCATTGGAAGACCGTTATTGAGGAGCGTAGACTTAGCCTGGGGGAAGCGGTTGCGGCGCCACCGAAATGAGAATTGGGTTCCGCGCGCAGCTTAGGGGGGGTGGTAATTGGACTCTGATTGTGTGCTAAACTGTCCCAACGTGAAATTTTTCTTGACTCTTGCCACATTGGGTATTATACAGGCGGCCGCAAATCTGCGGGATCAGGGAAATGGATGACGTGGAGTGCGTTGCAAGGAATACACAAGCACAGGTTTTAACATTGCTTAACCAAGAGGGGAAAAATATGCGCAACAAAATGATTGGAATGATAGGTGCGTCAGTGCTTGCTACCACGCTGACAGCGGGCGCCAACGAAGGCTTGTATATGGGGCCTTCTATCACGGGTTACTATCTCGACAGCGATCGCGTTATCAGCGGGCACCACGATGCCGTGGTAGGTGGTATAAACCTGGGTTACCGTTTCTTCAACGACTGGGCTCTGGAACTGGGCGTGGGTCGCGAAGTGTCTGGTGACGATATGGACGTCGCCAAACTCGATTATATACGCTGGTTCGGTGACGACAGCGCAAGCTGGCGGCCGTACTTCGTGTTGGGCGTATCCTATTTTGATCTCGACGAAGACCCCAACCTGCGGAGTGACGAGCAGTATACCCATCAGGGCGCGATCGGACTTGGTCTGTCAAAAATGCTCAATGACCACTGGGAATTTCGCTCCGATGTGCGTGTACTGCACAAAATCCGCGAAGGGCAGAAAGGTGTTAACGATGGCGCCTTGAATCTGGCTATCAATTACTACTTCAACCCGCCAGCACCCGTGGTGGAAGCTCCGGCTCCGGCTCCGGCCCCGGTCCCGGTAGCTGAACCAGAAGTTCGCACCATTACCGTACGTCTGAATGTGGAGTTTGAGTTCGACAAGGCGGTGGTACGTGCTATCTACGGTGATGAGCTGCAGGCGATCGCTAACGCCATGAAAGTTCACGACGATATCGAACTGGTTCTGGAAGGCCACACTGATTCCCGCGGTTCCGACCAGTACAACCAGGGGCTGTCAGACCGTCGTGCGGCGGCAGTGAAAGCCAAACTGGTTGAAATGTACGGTATCGCTCCGAACCGGGTCTCTACCGTTGGTTACGGCGAGAGCCGTCCCATTGCCGATAACAACACCGACGAGGGCCGTGCCCGTAACCGTCGCGTGATCGGCGAGCTGTCCTATACCGAAGTGGTTGCTGATTAAGCAACGTGAAGAATAAAAGCGGCACCCTCGGGTGCCGTTTTTTTTGCCCGTCGATAAGTATTCCAGTAGTGTTGCAGTACACTCCGCGGGGGAAGTGGTGAACACACTCTATTGGCATGACTACGAAACCACCGGTGTCGATCCGGCGCGGGATCGACCGCTACAGTTTGCCGGTGTGCGCACGGATGAAGAACTGAACATTATCGGCTCACCCTTGACGCTGTACTGTCAGCCGAGTCGAGATACGTTGCCCCATCCCCAGGCCAGTTTGATTACCGGGATTACCCCCCAGTTAGCCCTCGCTAAGGGCGTTCCGGAACCCCAGTTTATCGGCGCCATACTGGCCGAACTGGCCGCTCCCAACACTTGTGGCGTGGGCTACAACAGTATTCGGTTTGACGATGAGGTAACTCGCTATACCTTGTACCGGAATTTTCACGATCCCTACGAACGGGAGTGGCGGCAGGGCAATTCGCGCTGGGATTTGATTGACATGTTGCGCCTCACCCGGGCGCTGCGCCCCGACGGCATTGTCTGGCCGAATCGGGAGGATGGTTCTCCGAGCTTCAAGCTGGAGGAGCTGACCGCGGCAAATGGACTGGAACACGATGCGGCCCACGATGCCCTGTCGGATGTGATGGCGACCATTGCGCTGGCGCGGCTGGTGCGCGACCGTCAGCCGAAACTGTATCAATACGTTTACCAGAGCCGCCTTAAGCGCGTTGTTGAGGAGTTGATTAATCTTGCCGGTGGGCAGCCCTTTTTGCATGTTTCTTCGCGCCTGCCGCGAGAAAATGGCTATGTTGGGCTGATGCTGCCGTTAGCTCGCCACCCGCTCAACAAGAACGAAATTATCTGTTTCAACCTTGCCGTCGATCCGCGTCCATTGCTTGAACTTGACGCACAGGCCATTCGGCGAAGGCTGTTTACCGCCACCGATCAGTTGCCGGACGGCGCCGCCAGAATTCCCCTCAAAGGTGTGCACATCAATCGCAGCCCGGTGGTGGCGACTGCAAAATTGCTCGACCCGCACACCGCGGCGCGCCTGGCTATCGACCTGGACGCCTGTCAACGGCACTGGCAACTGTTGCGCGGACAGGATCTGCGCGCGAAACTTGCCGAAGTTTATGCGCCGCCCGAGCGACCTGAGAATCGGGATGCAGAACTGGCGCTGTACGGGGGATTTCTGCCTGATCAGGACAAACCCCTGCTGGCGCGAATTCGCCAGGCCACCGAGGCGGAACTGGCCAGCACAAATTTTGTGTTCAGGGACAAGCGCTATGAGGAGTTACTTTTTCGTTACCGCGCCCGCCATTATCCCGCAACCCTCAGTGTGGACGAACAGGCGAGCTGGCGGGAATGCGTGCGTACCCGACTGGCCGACGAGGCCGGCGGTTATCTGACTTTGCACAGTTACCATCTCGAGCTGGATCGGTTGCAAGACAGGCCCGACCTCAGCGCCCGCGATCAGAATATTCTTAAGCAGTTACGCGCCTGGGGAACACAGCTTGCGGAGAGTGTATGAGTCGCTGGTTGAGTACCGGGAAACCCGCTAGACTTCCGCAAATTTTATCCGCGGGGAACCGACAATGAATTTTGCAGGGGTTCATATCCTGTCTATCGGGCAGTTTGAGCGCGCGGATATCGAGCAGGTATTTCGCACCGCCGAGCGCATGGAGCCTTACGCGCAGCGCAGTAAGGTTACCCGCGTACTCGAAGGGGCGATTCTGGGCAGCATGTTTCTGGAAGCCAGCACCCGCACCCGCATCAGTTTCGGCAGCGCGTTTAATCTCCTCGGCGGTGAGGTGCGCGAGTCGGTGGGTATGGATAGCTCGTCCCTGGTCAAAGGGGAGTCCCTGCAGGATACCGCGCGGGTCCTGTCGGGATTCAGCGATGTGATCTGCATGCGCCATCCACTGGCTGGCTCGGTGGCCGAGTTCGCGGCGGCCAGTCGGGTGCCGGTATTAAACGGTGGTGACGGCACCAACGAACATCCCAGTCAGGCGCTACTCGATTTATACACTATCCAGAAAGAATTAAATGGCCGTGGGCGGGATATCGACGGGTTGCGCATCGCGATGATTGGCGATTTGAAATATGGTCGCACGGTCCATTCGCTGTGCAAACTTTTGTGCCTGTATAAAAATATTCAGGTCAT
>JBFJMM010000137.1:0-6277 GCA_041633885.1 Porticoccaceae bacterium | reverse complement strand
TGGCTTCTCCCGCCGACAACGCCACCAGCAGCGGCAGTGCTCCCCACAGGGCCACCAACAAGCCTTCGGTCGCCCCCTGACGCAATGTCACCAGACCCACCGTGGCCGGACTTATCAACGGCAGCAGATTGCCGAGCGACGCAACCGCAGCCGCCCGCCACCGTCCGGCCATAATAAATTCCGCCAGTGCGCGCATCATGATGTCGGCGCGATGCTTAGCTGTGGCTATCCGTGTAGGGTAACAGTGACAAAAACCGCGCCCGCTTGATAGCCGTGGCTAACTGGCGCTGGTATTTGGCTTTGGTCCCGGTAATTCTGCTGGGAACTATTTTGCCCGTTTCGGACACGTATGCTTTCAGCGTCTCAAGATCTTTGTAGTCAATCTCGGTAACACCTTCCGCGGTAAAACGGCAAAATTTGCGACGACGATTAAAACGTGCCATGACTTATGCCTCCGCCTGTGGTTCTGAGTCTGATTCCGATTCTTCCACGTCACTGTCATCCGCAGCGGAAACTTCCTCGCTGCCACCGTTGCTGGCGGCTTCTTCACTATCCGCCTCCGCTGCCAGACCGGCAGCTGCATCCGCCTCTGCCTTGGCGGCGCGTTCCGCCTCGCGACGCTCGCGGCTTTCCTTCTCGGAACGCTCCGCACGCTCTGCTTTCATGATTTGCGTTTCTTCGGTGATCGCTTCGTCACGGCTAATCACCAGGTGCCGAATAATGGCATCGTTGTAGCGAAACGTAGCTGTGAGTTCGTCGAGCAACTCCTGACCGCACTCGATATTCAACAACACGTAGTGGGCTTTATGAATTTTTTCGATAGGGTATGCAAGCTGCCGACGGCCCCAGTCTTCCTGGCGGTGGATTTTGCCGCCGCCGCTGGCGATAGTCTTGGCATAACGATCCAGCATACCCGCGACCTGTTCACTCTGGTCGGGGTGTACCATAAACACGATTTCGTAATGACGCATTGTAGCTCCTTTCGGGTTAAGTCACCCGCAACACACGGTGTGACAAGGAGAGCCCTGGCTGATATACACATTAGCCGGGGCCGAGGGCGCGGAATTATAGGGGGCGTGATGGCAAATAGCAAACCCGAAACTGCCTTGACGCATGGCTGCGCCTCCCCCCTTCAAGGCCCATCACGGAGACTTCCTCCATCCCTGTGGACGGTCACCGCTCCCCGCGCGAGGGCACCGGTGGCCGGGGGGGTTCTGTCCCGCCTTCCGCGCCGTCCGCTGCCCGCCGCAAATCGGACGAAATACTGTTGCACAGCAACCGATAATGGCCCAGGGCGCGGTACCATTGTTCGATAATCCGCCGCGAAATGCTGATCATCTGCAGCGACTGATCGAGGACAAGGCGATCCAGTTGCCCCGCCATCGCCCATTGCAATAGGGTTGCCTTTACCGACTCATAGGCGGATTCTATTGCGGCGAAGGAACCCGGTTCGGCGGCGCCCTCAATCGCATTCCAGTCCTGTCCCAGGGTAGCCTGCAATTGCGCAAACCAGTCCTCCAGCAGTTCAGTCGCCCGCGCGGCGTCAGCGCGACTTCGTAATTTATTTTTGTTCCCCCCTGATACCGCCAGCGCCTCCTCAATATTGACCAGATTATGCTGAATATGCCAACCCTGAATAATTATTTCCGCCTGTGCGCCGGTTAATTCACGGCGACTGACATCAAGCAGAAATTCCCCTATGCCATCCAGCACCTGACGCCGGTCGACGGGCAGGGAATCGCCCTGCCGGGATTCCCTCGCGAGCGCGCCCACTGCAACGGGATACTGTTTCAGCAAGCGGGAGAATTCCTTGCTCAACGCCACCCGGGCGGCATCCGGCAAACCCGCCACGTTGCCATCGAGATATTGCAACGCCCCGCTGGTCATCTGGCGACGCTGAAAACGGGTCTGCAAAAATCGGCTCATGCGCGGCTCCAGCGGCCACATCAAGAGAATGCCGAGCAGGTTAAACAACGTGTGGAACATCGCCAGCGCGGTGGTGGGATCGCCGCCCAGAGCCAACCCCGTTACCAGTATCTGCACTGCCCCCAGCAGCGGGTGTAGCATCAGCAGCGCAACGATTGCAGTAAAGACGTTGAACAGGACGTGGGCAAGGGCCAGGCGGCGAGCATTGGCAGTGGCGCCCAGGGTGGCGATCAGGGCCGTGGACGTCGTACCCACATTAGCCCCCACCACGACTGCGGCGGCATCGGCGAGGCCCAGTAACCCACCCGCCAGGGCAGTTAACACGACCGCGATCGCCGCGCTGGAAGACTGCATCAACGTGGTGAGAACAATGCCACTGCCCACCATTACCACCCATCGATATGCACCCACCTCCAGCGGCAGTGACGGAGCCACACCCGCAAATGCGGCTGCCAGCGTTTCGATGCCAAGAAATAAAATCCCAAAACCTGCCAGGGCCATACCCAGGTTGCGGTAGCGATCCGTGGGCGCGAATACCCGCAACATGGCGCCGACGCCAACCAGCGGCAGGGCAAGTATATCCACCTTGAACTTGAACCCGATCAGAGCCACCAGCCAGGCGGTCAGGGTTGTCCCCAAATTACTGCCAAAGATCACCCAGACGGCCCGTTCAAAACGCAGCAGCCCGGTATTGACAAATCCCAGCGCCGCGACGGTAACCGCACTGGAGGATTGCAGCGCCGCCGTCAGTAACGTTCCCGCCAGCAAACCCCGCGCCCGACTGGACGTCCAGCGCGCCAACAAACCCGCCAGGGAACCCGCGGCCGCCACCCGCAATCCCTCGGTAATCAACCACATGCCCAACAGAAACAGGCCGAGACCACCAAATCCCACAGCGATAATTTCAGGCGTCAAGGGGGTATTCTCCTGCGATTGGCGGTGGACAGGGTGCACAGTGGCGTCCTGGATCGAGCAGATCCTGCGGGCCATAGCGCGGGGAGTCCGGGGTATATTTCAGCGTGCAAGCCGGCGCCAACTTGCCCAGTTTTTGCTGCCCGTCAACGGTCGTCCCGGGCCAACCGGCCACAACGGCTGACCTTTTGTCGAACCGTGTCCGGTACCACCCGTTTTTGAACTTGGCCGTCCACCCGTAAACCCTTACTATCTTTTCCGGCCGACCATACAACGTCGCTATCTTCATCAGCGGAGTTAACCCCCATGCCCCAGAACATTGCTCGCGTTGCCCTTATTGCCACTCTGATAACCGCCCTCGGTGGCTGCTCTCCACAGGTAGGCAGCCAAGCCTGGTGTCAGAAAATGGAGGATACACCAAGCGGCGACTGGAGCGGCAACCAGGTCAGGGATTACGCACAGCATTGTCTGTTTAAATAACCATTTCCGGGGGATCGGGTCGCGCGTCAAAACAGTGAATTTATGTATCGGACTCTCGCGTGGTCCGCCGTGCGCGGCGGCGCTGACGACGAGCGCGTAGCAGATCCCGCTGGCGACGCATTAACTCCCGCGCGTGAAATAAGGTGGGTACGTTGGAGCGTTTGCGATTCAACACAAACGTAATCAGCACCTCCTCGACCGCCACCCAGATATGGAAGATCACCACGAGACGAAATAGCGCTGACAGATCAAACAGCACCAGTAAAAAATACGCTGGCGCCATTAACACTGCCGCCAGCTTGGCGGCCCAGGTGTGATAGCTGGGCAACTCCCGAAACTTCAGCAGACTGGTAAACAACGGGACCAGATAGGAGGCAATGGCCAGATACAGGAACCACGACTCCCGCCTAAAAATGGTCGGCCACAACCACAACAGACCCAGCACCATGGAACCGTAGGTGAGCATATCTCCCCAGCTATCGAGTTTGGCGCCAAGATTCGTACACTGATTCAGCCGCCGCGCCAGGTAACCATCGGCACAATCGGTGAACAGCGAAATCACCAGAAGAGACAGAAAAAGCTCCCTGTACTGGTAAAACGCGCACCACAACAGCACCGGCACCAGCAACAGGCGCACGCCACTAACCGCATTGGCGATGGTCAGCCGCGACTCAACCATGGCTAATCTTCACCGCTTACCGCCTCTACAGCCACGGTGGCGGGCGACGCAAACACCGGCGTAAACCCACGCCACAGAAGTGGCACATACCGAATTGCTGGATAGAATAAAAGCGTACACGTTATTCCCTTCCGGGTGTTCGTCCAGTTACAGGCTGCGCTGACGCACCGCCTCGAACAGGCAGATACCCGCGGCCACCGACACGTTAAGGCTTTCCACGACACCCGCCATCGGTATCTTTGCGGTAGTGTCGCACTGCTCCCGAGTCAGGCGCCGTAGACCTTTTTCCTCGGCGCCGACAATCAGAGCGAGGGGGCCGCGCAGGTCCACGCTGTAAATTGAGTGCTCCGCTTCACCGGCCATGCCCACTAACCACAACCCCTTGTCCTGCAACTGGCGCAGCGCCCGCGCCAGATTGGTCACTACGACAAATGGCACCGCCTCAGCGGCGCCACTGGCAACCTTGCGCACAGTTGCGGTAATTCCCACGGCGCGATCCTTGGGTGCCACCACCGCGTGTGCGCCAGCGGCGTCCGCCGAACGCAGGCAGGCACCGAGGTTATGGGGGTCGGTCACGCCATCCACTACCAGCAGCAACGGCGCCACGGTCAACGTATCCAGCAGCCTGTGTAAAAAGCGTTCGTCGTGGATTTGCCCACCGCGGCACAGCGCGATAATCCCCTGGTGATGCTCCCCGGCCAACTGGCCGAGCTGGTCGCTCCCGGTGGGAGTGGCGGGTATATTCAGTGCGCCGGCCTGTGTCAGCAATTTCTTGACGCGATGGTCGTTTTGTCGACCGCGCAAAAAGCGAATTTCTACAACGCGCTCGGCATCGGTTTTGAGCAGCGTTTGTACGGTGTGCAAACCGTACACCCATTCCATATCCGCAGCATTTTCGCTCATGATTTTTCCACATTATTCAGGCGTATGTTGTGCTCGGCAATTCCATCTTGAAAAGATGGCAGGTGGCAGTGATATTTGCACCCCTCTGCGACGCCGGGCAATACAGCAAGTGCACAAGGGTCAACATACCAATGCTAAATGCCCGTGCGCACAACATATAATTTCCCTGTAGGGGGATAATACCGCTTTACCTGGTTTTTGCTCCCCGTAAACCACATCCCTGTCGACAAAATTTGTTTAACGACGCTTTCTACTGCGTTCCTTTCGCGTCGATTTATTTTTCCCTTTGTCGCCCGTTGCCCGTTGTTGTTGCTTGCCGCTATCACTGCCCGCTGACCCACCTTTGCGCCGTGCGGAGTCGGGCACGGACTCTGTTGTCGCGTCAGCTTTAGTTCTCGGGCGGGCTGCCTCCCTGGTGCGCGCGCGTGGCTTATTTTCCCCGCGTCCGGACCGCTTGTCCTGTGCTGTTCGCGTGCCTCCGGCGTGTCGCGGTTTACCCTGTCCGTGTTTGCCGCGACGACTTTTACCAGCATCTTCAACCAGATCGAAATCGATCTTGCGTTCGTCCAGGTCGACGCGGGTGACCCGTACGTTGAGTCGATCGCCCAAGCGGAACACGCGCCGCGTGCGCTCCCCCACCAGCCGGTGATGGGCGGGTTCATGCACGTAGTAATCCTTGGGCAGCCCGGTGATATGCACCAGACCGTCGATATACAGATCCTCCAGCTCCACAAACAAACCAAAACCGGTGACCGACGTTACCACGCCGGCAAATTCTTCGCCTACCCGATCGAGCAGATATTCGCACTTGAGCCAGTTGACCACCGTGCGCGTGGCGTCGTCGGCACGGCGCTCGGTCACCGAACACTGCTGACCCGCGGCGGCGATATCCGCACCATCGTAGGGATAGTGGTGGCGCAACTCCTGCCGCGGCGCGCCCCTGACCCGCTGTAACTGCGCGGAACGCGCCTTGCCGCGCAACAGACCCCGTATCGCCCGGTGCACCAACAGATCCGGGTAGCGCCGAATCGGCGACGTAAAGTGCGCGTACGCCTCGTAATGCAGGCCAAAATGGCCAATATTATCGGGGGCATAAACCGCCTGGGTCATGGAGCGAAGCATCACCGACTGAATAATCGGCGCGTCGGGGCGATCCGCGACTTTTTTCAGCACCGCCTGGTAATCCGCGGGGGTAGGATCGTCACCACCGGGCAGACCCAGCCCCAGCTCCCCCAGGAATTCCCGCAGGGCGGAGAGCTTTTCTGCCCGCGGGCCATCGTGCACCCGGTATAAAACCGGCAACTTGCTCTTCAGCAGCAGTTGCGCCGCGCACACATTGGCGCACAGCATGCACTCCTCGATCAGGCGATGGGCCTC
>JBFJMM010000136.1:0-6336 GCA_041633885.1 Porticoccaceae bacterium | reverse complement strand
CGACCAGCCCACTTACCGCCACTGAATGTCTGCCTGCAGGTCAATATCGACGGCGAGACCAGCAAGGAAGGGATAGCCCCCAAACAGGTGGCGCCGCTGGCGCTGGCCGTTGCCGCACTGCCGCAGCTCACATTGCGTGGCCTGATGGTGATTCCCGCACCCGCCACGTCGGTGGCAGCTCAACGCCAGCCATTTCGCCGCGCCGCCGACCTGCTGAAACAATTGCAATGTTTTTCGCCAGCGCTGGCGAGTTTGGATACACTGTCCATGGGGATGTCCGGGGACATGGAAGCGGCCATCGCCGAGGGCGCTACCTGGCTGCGCATTGGTACCGCCATCTTTGGCCCACGATAGACGTAAAACGGGAATAGAATTTGAGTACAGCGACACTGACATTTATAGGCGGCGGCAATATGGCAAGCAGCCTGATCGGCGGGCTGCTAGAAAAAGATTATCCGCCCTCCGCCATTACCGTATGCGATCCCATCCCCACCGCGCGCGCCCAAATCAGCACCCGGTTCGGTATTCGCGCAACCGATGACAATCTCGCTGCAGCACGGGCTGCTGAGGTGGTCGTGTTGGCGGTCAAACCCCAGGTCATGCAGTCCGTCGCCCGCGCACTACAACCGTCGCTCACGCATAATCCCCTGGTGATCTCCATCGCCGCGGGGATCGGGGTTGAGACCCTGCAGGGCTGGCTCGGACCGCAGGTGCCCATCGTGCGCTGCATGCCCAATACGCCGGCACTGGTGCAAAGCGGGGCCAGCGGGTTGTACGCCACCCCCCTGGTCAGCGCTTCGCAACGGCAATTGGCCGACACGATCCTGGGTGCCGTTGGCTGCGTGTGCTGGCTGCAAAGTGAAGACGAGATAGATGCGGTAACTGCGCTGTCCGGTAGCGGCCCAGCCTATTTTTTTCTGGTGATGGAGGCCATGACCCGCGCCGGGATCGACCTCGGGTTAAATCCCGAAGTAGCGCGGCAACTAACTCTGCAAACCGCGCTTGGCGCAGCGCGCATGGCCCTTGCCAGCGACGTCGACAGCGCCGAGCTGCGCCGCCGGGTGACCTCCCCCGGCGGCACCACCGAGCGCGCCATCGCCCTCCTGCAAAAGGGCGGCCTGGAAACACTGTTTGCCGACGCCATCACCGCCGCCTATCAGCGGGCCCGGGAAATGGCGGAAGAAGCAAAAAATTAAACACCCTGTAAGGTAACCGATGAACACCATGATACAAATGAGCACCTATTTTATTCAGGCCGTTGCCGGGCTGTATCTGGGTATCATCCTGGTACGTCTGTTGTTGCAGCTGTCCCGCGCCGATTTTTATAACCCGGTATCGCAATTTGTCGTTAAGGCAACCGCGATGCCCCTCGTCCTGTTGCGCCGCATTATTCCGCCGATCAAACAATTCGATACCGCCAGCCTGGTGTTTGCCCTGCTATTGCAGTGGCTGGCGATTC
Source organism: Porticoccaceae bacterium (assembly GCA_041633885.1). Lineage (GTDB taxonomy): Bacteria > Pseudomonadota > Gammaproteobacteria > Pseudomonadales > Porticoccaceae > JBFJKD01. The sequence continues at coordinate 4,877 of JBFJMM010000136.1, read as the reverse complement.
AGGTCACGGTGACGATCAATGGCGGCGGCGTCATTAATCCCCTTTATTGTCTGGAATGGGGGTTGCTGGGCATCGTGTCCCTGACCCTCGATCTGTATTTCTACGGTTTGCTGGCAGCCATTATTATCAGCTGGGTGGCACCCCACAGCCGCCATCCCCTGGTGTCGCTGGTGTGGCAAATAATGGAACCGGTCATGGCCCCCTGTCGGCGGGTTATCCCGTCTTTTGGCGGTATTGACCTGTCCCCCCTGTTGATATTCATCGTAATTAATATGCTCCGTATCTTTGTTGCCAATCTGGCACGGGCCGCAATGCTTCCCGCAGGCTTTGTCCCCGGCATATAGCCGCCCCTGCGGGTAGTGCCAAAAAAAGTACCGCGCTCAAGATTTGCACGACACGGTGATCCGCGGCGCTACCTGCCAGCGATCAAACCCTTATTCCTTGCGCCGCAAGCTGGGCATCTTTAGACTCTCTCTGTTGCTCGCGAGCCACTGCGCGCAAACTGTGCCCCCATGAACGGTCAGAACTTGAGATTGTAGATGCCAGGCGGTTTCCCCGAAAACTCTGTGGGGTTGGTAGCACCCCAACTATTTCGCTTTGAGGAACCCCTTGAGCTCAGCTGTGGCCGTATCCTCAACAGCTATGAGCTCACCGTAGAGACCTACGGCGAACTCAATGCCGAAAAAAGCAACGCCGTGCTTATCTGCCACGCCCTGAGCGGCCATCACCACGCGGCAGGCTTTCATTCTGCCGAGGACAAAAAACCCGGTTGGTGGGATGACTACATCGGCCCCGGCAAGCCCATCGATACTCGCCAATTTTTTGTGGTGGCCCTGAATAACCTCGGTGGCTGTCACGGCAGTACCGGGCCGATCAGCATTAACCCCGAAACCGATAAACCCTGGGGCAAGCATTTCCCGCCGTTACGCAATCGCGACTGGGTGCACAGCCAGGCGCGTCTGGCGGATGCCCTCGGCATCGAACAGTGGGCCGCGGTGGTGGGCGGCAGCCTGGGGGGCATGACCGCCATGCGCTGGGCGGTTGAATTACCGCACCGGGTGCGCCACTGCGTGGTGATCGCCTCGGCACTGAAATTGACCGCGCAGAATATCGCTTTTAATGAAATCGCCCGCCGCGCCATTCGTTCGGACCCGGATTTCTGTGACGGAGATTTTCTCGAACAGGGCAAAAGCCCCCGCAATGGCCTGGCCCTGGCACGCATGATTGGCCACATCACCTATTTGTCCGACGAAGTGATGGGCGCACGCTTTGGTCGCGAACTGAGCAGCGGCACCTTTATGCGCGGACTCGACGCGCCCATGGAATTCCAAGTCGAAAGTTATCTACGTTATCAGGGGGATCAGTTCGCGGACAAGTTCGACGCCAACACGTATTTACTGATGACCAAAATTCTCGATTATTTCGACCTGGCTCGGGATTATAACAATGACCCGATCGCCGCTTTCAAAAACGCGCAAAGCCAATTTTTAGTGATATCTTTTTCCAGCGACTGGCGCTTTGCGCCCGCACGCTCGCGGGAGATTGTCGACGCACTGATCGCCGCGAATCGGGATGTGGTGTACGCGGAAATCGAATCCACCATGGGCCACGACTCCTTTTTGCTCCCTAATCCCCGCTACGAAGCGGCATTCGGAGCCTATATGCGGCGTGTCGCCAGCACGATCGAACCAGGAGGCAGTGCCGATGCTGCGGGTTGATCTCGATATTCTGCAACAGTGGATAGCGCCCAATAGCCGCGTGCTCGACCTCGGCTGCGGCGACGGCACCCTGCTGCAAAGCCTGCGGGACAACCGCAATGTGGAGGGCTACGGCCTGGAAATTGACCCGCAGCAAATCACCACCTGTATCGAACGGGGCGTCAACGTCATCGAGACCGATATCAACCAGGGTCTGGGCAATTTTGCGGACAAAAGCTTTGACAGTGTGTTGATGACCTACTCTCTGCAGGTGCTGCGACGACCCGATCGGGCCATCGACGAAATGTTGCGGGTCGGCAAGGAATGTATCGTCACGTTTCCCAATTTTGCCAACATCCGGCCCCGTGTTTACCTGATGTTTCGCGGGCGCATGCCGGTCACCAGGCAGCTGTCGTACCAGTGGTACGACACTCCCAACATCCATTTTTGCACCATTCGGGATTTCGAAAACCTGTGTCGCGACAAAAGCATCGCCATACTCAATCGCAAAGTAGTCACTAAATGTCGCCCCGACAGGTATTTAAAGGGATTATGGCCTAATATGTTCGGTGAGACCGCTATTTATCATCTGAGTAAATAGCGGTGCGCGCAATTTACGGTAGCCACCGTGGGCTCGGGAGACATGCCATGACCAGGTTAGGGGTTCTGAGTGTAACACTGGCGTTTGCGGCTCTGGCGTTGGCCGCAGACACACAACATCAAAAAACCTTCGCTCACCACACCGTCCATTACAGTGCGTTCAATAGCAGCTTTGTGCTGCCGGAAGTCGCCAGCGCCTACAACATCGTCCGCGGCAAGGATCGTGGACTGGTCAACATCGCGTTGCTTGAAGAGGGCCGTACCGGCGGCCTGCCGGCCAGGGTGGAAGGCACCTATGCCAATATGCTGGCCCAGACTTGGTCCCTGGAATTTGTCGAGGTCATCGAAGAAGGTGTGGTGTATTACCTGGCGCCCTTTAAATTTGAAAACGAGGATTCACTGACCTTTAAAATCAAGGTTACCCCGGCGTCAGATACCCAGACAGTTAGCCCGGCAGCTACCGGGCAGGCCGTCTATGAACTGTCGTTCCAACGCAAGTTTTATCACGATAAATAGCCCGCCACTCATGTCCCAAACCGTGGTGCTGGCCAGCAGCAATCCAGGCAAACTGCGCGAATTGCAAATACTGCTGGCGCCGCACCGGTTGGAGGTAGTTGCTCAGTCCCTTTTCACCGTCCCGGACGCCGAGGAAACGGGCCTGAGTTTCGTGGAGAACGCCATTCTCAAAGCCCGCCATGCCTGTCGGCACACCGGATTACCAGCCCTCGCGGACGACTCGGGCCTGGAAGTGGATGCGCTCGACGGCGCGCCCGGTATTCGCTCCGCGCGATTTTCCGGAGCAGCCGCCACTGACGCCCGCAATATCGAAAAGTTATTGGCCCTGCTGGAGGGGGTACCCGAAGCCCGGCGCACGGCACGCTTCCAGTGCCTGCTGGTATTTTTACGTCACGCTGAAGACCCCACGCCGCTAATCTGTCAGGGCACCTGGGAAGGACGCATACTAACCAGCCCACGGGGTGACAACGGCTTCGGTTACGATCCGATTTTTTTTATCCCCGACACCGATTGCAGTGCCGCGCAATTAACGCAGGAGCAAAAAAATACCCGCAGCCATCGCAGCCAGGCCCTCGCCGGCCTGCTGGCGGCGCTCACCGCCGGCAACACGCTCCCTGTCCGTTAAGCGGCCATGCTGAAACCGCCGCCCCTGTCTTTATATGTCCATATCCCCTGGTGCGTGCGCAAGTGTCCCTACTGTGACTTTAACTCCCACGGCGCGGACCTCGACCAGCGTGGCCGAATCCCTGCCGAGGAAGCCTATGTCGCCAGCCTGATCCGCGACCTCGGCAACGATCAACAACTGGCTCAGGGAAGAAAGCTGTCCTCAATCTTTCTGGGGGGCGGCACGCCCAGCTTGTTTTCGGCCCGCGCCATCGGCACCATACTCGACACAGCCAGTCGTTTATTGGGGTTCGCCGACGATATTGAAATTACGCTGGAAGCTAACCCGGGCACGTTCGAGCAAAGCAAATTCCGCGACTACCGCAGCGCAGGCATAAATCGACTGTCCATCGGCGTTCAGAGTTTTAATAACCAGCATCTGCAAATCCTCGGGCGCGTCCATGACCGCGCCCATGCGCTTACTGCCGCCGCCGCTGCACGACAGGCTGGATTCGACAATTTCAACCTGGATTTGATGCACGGCCTGCCCGGACAGTCGGTAGAACAGGCCCTGGCTGATCTGCAACAGGCGCTGGATATAAAACCCACACATATTTCCTGGTATCAATTAACCATCGAGCCCAATACCGCTTTCTATAACGCGCCGCCTGTATTACCAGCGGAAGATATACTCGACACCATTCAGACTGGTGGTCATGCGTTGCTGGCCGCCGCCGGATATGCCCAATACGAAATATCCGCCTACGCTCAGGCGGGAAAACAGTCGCGCCACAACACCAACTACTGGCAGTTTGGCGATTACCTGGGTATCGGGGCCGGGGCCCACGGCAAGATTACGATGGCCGATCAACAGCATATTGTGCGCAGCCGCAAAACCCGCACCCCGCAGGATTATCTGGCGCGCACAGACGACTTTTTGGCGGAAACCCGCGTCCTGAACAGTGCCGAATTACCACTGGAATTTTTAATGAATGCCCTGCGGCTGAACGACGGTGTGCCCGCCCATTATTTCAAGGAGCGCACCGGACTTTCATTCAACAATATTGAGAGCCGCTGGTCGAACCTCAGCGCCAACGGCCTGGTGGAACCCGCCGGTGACAATCTCAAAGCCACAGCGGTGGGCCTGCGCTATCTCGACAGCATTCTTGGAACTTTTTGATTTTTCGAACAATTATCACATCGCACGCCATTGCGAACAGGTGCAACCCACGCAACCACCCTGCGGTTCGATCCCACCACAGGTCGTCCGACCATCAACAACAGCTCGCGCCGCTGTCCCCACCACTTTGCGCTCCGCCCTTAGTTTCCGTTGCCGGACGCAAGGTACCAGACGGTTTGCAGAAACCGCCGAGGTTGACGGGCGCAGGTGGCGCGAAACCAATAAAATCGTTGCGGTAGGGGCCATCGACAATCAGTTCATAGGTGCGCCGGGAAATGGCT
>JBFJMM010000135.1:0-6407 GCA_041633885.1 Porticoccaceae bacterium | reverse complement strand
GCCGCCGATGGTCGACTGAATAATGCCTCTTCCCTCAGTGCCGATAACGCGGGCTATCTCCAGTGTTTCGGTCCGGTAATCCGCAAGCCGACTGGGGACGGGCTTGCCACCGGCACCGACGTGGGTCGGTGACTTGGAAGACGCAAATCCCAGCGCACCGGCCTGCAAGGCTTCGCGGACGATGTCGCACATTTGTCGTACCTCATCCGCTGTTGCCGCACGCTCCGTGGCGTCCGCACCCATCACGTAAAGACGCACTGGCGTGTGGCCAATGAGTACGCCAACATTGACACCAACACCCCTCTTTTCCAGCACCTCCATATACTGGGGAAATGTCTCAAACGGCCAGTCCTCGCCAAGCCCCACCGCCAGCGCACTGGCGTCCATCCCTTCTACATTCTCCAGGGTCCGAATAATCGTGTCGCGATCTTTGGGGCGCACCGGGGCGATGCCAAACCCGCAGTTTCCGAGTACCACGGTGGTAATACCGTGCCACGGCGAGATGGTCATCATGCGGTCCCATATCACCTGGGCGTCGTAGTGGGTGTGGCAATCTACAAACCCCGGGCAGACAATCTTTCCCGTCGCATCAATCACGCTGGCGGCAGTGCCGGGGGCCGCGCCAATGGCAGTTACTCTGCCATCCTTAATACCCACGTCCCCCTTAAAGCGAGGCCGGTTTGTGCCGTCAATGATGGTGCCGCCAGTTATTTTAATATCGTATGTCATGGTCCCGTAACCTCCGCCAGCACGTCACCCCTGGCGTTATCAGTAACCTCTAAAAACTATAGCCTACGCCGCCAGTTTATCCAGGGGCAAATCGTAACATTCAATAATATTGTCGCGCATAATCCAGCGCGTCTGTTGCGGCGTCAAACCACCACCGTGTTGCGCCAGCAATTCCTGAGACCAGGGCCAGGTTGAATCACTGTGTGGAAAATCATTGGCCCACACCAGCTTTCTGGGGTTCATCAAATTGGCGACATTGAACGCGACCCAATCGTCCTGAAACGTCAACCACACGTGATCGCTGATGTACTCGCTGGGCTTTTTGTCGAGGTTTTTAGCCCCGCCCAGCCACAACCCGTGCCGCTCGTAGGCGTGGTCCATACGGTAGGCATAATGGGGCAACCAGCCGGCATCGGCCTCGGCCGCTATAAATTTCAGCCTGGGATGACGCTGAAACACGCCGCCCAGTGTAAACAGGCCAATCACGTCCTGTACGCCGCGGATAATATTCATGAAACCATTGACCTTACTGCCGCGGGCATTGGTGAAAATGGAATTCACGTCCGCGCCCTTGGCGGTCAATATGTGAAAAGACAACGGCAGATTCAGATCAACCGCGCACTCCCACAGCGCATCGTACATGGGATGATCGTAGTCCTCCTCCTGGGGGTTACCGGGCATCATAATACCGACGAAGCCCTTGGCTTTGGCGTCCTCCAGATCCTTGATGGCGGAATCCACGGATTCGCAGGACGTTTGCCCAAGACCAAACAGACGACCCTCCGGCGCATCCGCGACATAGCGCACCAGCCACTCGTTATAGGCGCGAAAACAGGCGGTTTTATAGGCAAAATCGGGGTGATTACACAGTGCCATGCCGACCGAGGGGTAGAGAATTTCTGCGGCGATACCGTCTCGATCCTGATCCGCCACGCGATATTTGGCGTCCCATCCGCTGCGATGCAGATCGCTGAATTTGGCATTTTGCGTACGCCCCGCCAACTGCTCCGCATTTAACCCGGCCGCCGCCACCAACCCCAGGGGAATGGTGGACGTCATGCCGGGAATCACGTAAATGTCGTTGCCGGACGCGTCCGTTTGAATGCCCGGTGCCCGATCCCGGTATTTAGGTTCGATAAAATCGCGGTAACAATTACCCGGTTCAACGATATGGGAATCGGCGGAAATACATCCAAAATCCAGACTCATGGCGATGCTCCTGTGGTGTGTCGGCGGCGCACAAACACCGGCGTGCCGACTTTCGTTTGCGTTAGTCTCTCCGCACTTATCTCCCCGCGCCTATCTCTCCGTGCAGGTGACCGACGCAGGGGTAAGTCGAATTTCAACCGGATACTACCACAAAGAATATTTTTCTACCATAAGGTTTTATATGTTACCCGATGTTAACTTTCTGCTATTCAAATCCGATCCTTGCCGGAGTAATCAGTTGCCAACTGCCCCAGGGACATTTGCGACACCTCATCTACAGTGTCACATCCGCCTGGGGACCAACCTGCCGCAGCGCCTCGCAGTTATCGGCCCATTCATACCCGGCACGAATACGTTCGAATCTTTCGTCGACGTAGCGACGCATCCCCGGATCGGTAAAGATATAGGGTTGGTTAGCCAGAATTGCCTCCAGCACTTCCTGTCCCACCACATTCGGATCAATCCCCCTGGCGAGCATCTCGACCATCTCTTCGGACCTGGAGTCCGTAGCACCACCATATTCTGCGGGCCGATTCCGCGCCGACGTCGCCAGGTTGGTAGCCACCACCCCGGGGCACAGTACCGACACGCCGATGTTGCTGTCGCGGCGCTCGGCCATCAGGGTTTCGGTGATCGCCACCACCGCGTATTTCGAGGCGTTGTAAGCGCCCAGTTCCGGCCAGCAAAACAGTCCCGCCATGGAGGCAGTATTCACCACGTGTCCGCTTTCCCCATGGGCGTCTATCAGTGGCAAAAACGCCTGTAGTCCATAGACGACGCCCCACATATTGACGTCGACGGTCCAGCGCCAGTTTTTCACACTGGTGGCTTCGGTGCGCCCACTGGCACCCACCCCCGCGTTGTTACACAGAATATGCACCGCGCCAAAACGATCAACGGTGGCCTGCGCCGCCGCAAGCATCGCATCGCGATTGGTCACGTCCACAGTGATGCCGTCCACATCGCGACCGAGCGCCTTGAGTTCGTCAACCGCCCTGGCTAACGCGCCGTCTTCGATGTCTGCCAGCATCACCCTGGCGCCGGCGGCAGAGAACGCCCGGGCCATACCCAACCCCATACCGCTGGCGGCGCCGGTAATAAACGCGACCTTTTGTTTGACGTCTTGCATAAAAAACCCTCCTGTTTTGATAGCTTGAATTAGACGTTACTATTTTCCCGATCCCGATCAGGTTAGTTCGGACAATACCGCAACCGGGGGCCGTTCCGGACGTCGCGGCGCCGCGATCCACAACAACCAGGGCGCGATCAGGGCCAAACTGGCGGCCAGCACCAGCATCGGCGAATAGTTGCCGAACAGATCGTGTAACGCGCCACCCAACCAGGCGCCGGTCGCCCCGCCCAGAGAAGAAAATACTGAAATAGTGCCGAATATCGTCGGGAACCGTGGCCCGGCAAACATATCCCGCGCGACGGCGGGGATTAGCGGCGCATGTACCGAGTAACCCAGGCCAACGAAAACGGCAAATATGAACGGCATCAACAGGCCCGGCACCCGGGCCACCAGCGCCAGCGCCACGACCGATAAAAAAACGCAGGTCAAACCGAGGGTGTAGGTAACCTCTCGCCCCAGACGATCGGACAGCGTCCCCCACATTATTTTCGCCGGCACACTCACAAATCCAATCAGCCCGCCAATCATGGACGCGAGCATTTTATCCACGCCCCGATCCACCATAAAAGCAAACTGGTGCATCAGCAACATCTGCGATATCGTCGCCCCGGTAAAAAACGCCAGCGCCACAAATCTGAAGCCCCGCGAACGCACCGCGCTGCCAACCGTCCAGTCACCGGTCGCGACGTCTGTTGCGCTCGAATTATCTATTGCCGCCGTGCCATCTCCCTCCTGATTCTTACCCGGTAGTGCGCGGGGGTCGTGCAACACGTACACCGCAATTGGCGTTACGACTACCAGTACCAGCAGCGCCAATATCAGAAACGCAGCACGCCAGCCGTAGGTTTCGATTAACAGGTTAACCAGTGGTACCAACCCAAGAATACCGACACCAATTCCAGCAGTAACGATACCGAGGGCGGAGCCAATTTTATGCGGAAACCACTTACCCATTAACACCACGGTGGGCACCCAGCCACAGGCGCCCAGGCCGATCGCAGTCAGCACACCGAAGCCGAGGTACAGTTGCCACCAGTTGGAAATCTGCGACGTAATAGCCAGACCCACGGTCATCAGCAGCGCGCCGCCGACAATCAAACGACGCGCGCCAAAGTGCTCCACCAGACGCCCCGCTACCGGGCCAAAAAAACCGTGGACAAGGATAAACACAGACATGGCACCGGCCGTCACTGAGCGCGACCAACCAAACTCTTCAATCAATGCAACCAGGAATACGGCGTAGGAATACCAGATGCCATATAACAACCCGAGGCAAACAAACAACGCAGCAACTATGTGCATCCCGGGCTGACGAAAAAAGTTACCTGACAAAAATCTCTCCAATGATTATTGAACAAACTCCGCGGCACAGCCCTGCACACATCGCCAACAGAATGATTGCGCACCGAGGAACGTGGCGATTGGTGGACAGCTGCGGCCTGGTATTACCCCCGCTGTAAGCCGCTACGCCCACAAAATTTGTTTACCCTCAATCCTCGAGGCGGAAAATTATTTTCAACTCCACAACGTAATCCTTAATTGCGCCCTTCTCTACGGTCGCGCTTTCCTGCACCACCTCTATCGCCTCAATGCCGCGCAAGGTCTGGCTGGCCCGCTGCACACCCTTTTCAAGGGCGTCCTGCCAACTCTTTGGCGACGTTGCAGTAATCGTCGATATGCTGGACACAGTCATGATATTGCTCCCCAAATAAAATGCCTTTTAAGCCCCCAACCCACTCACCAGCGGCGATGGCGACATTTTCCCTGCCCTGGCTTGTTCAATCCCCAAAATTTTTTGCAGCAAAAACTGGCGCGCCACTACCAGTGCAACTTTTCCGGCATCGCCATCGCGAAACGCAGTTGTACCCGAGCCCGATATTCGATTTCGCCCTGTTTCGAAACAGCGACCGATTTACTCAGCACTTCGACACCGCGCACCCCGCGCAGGGTTTTGTTGGCACGCTTAACCACCCCGGCGACGGCGTCTTCGAACGATTTCGGGGAGGTGCCGATCAGTTCATTGGCCTTGGATAACAACATAACCACTACTCCTCAATTGTGAGTCGCGCTAACGCGCAACCTGTCGTGCGGATTTGCTTGCTAGACCGGCTCGGGCACCGATGTCAGCGTGTAATAGAGCCGCCCCTCCCGTTCTTCACAGGCCACGTGACCACCTTCTTCAAGCATATCCAGATGCCCCATAATCTCGGATATTACCGGATACAACTGATCCTGCCACACCTTGGGGAACAGTTTTTTACCCACCTCCAGCGGCAGCATCGCGCCATGCTCGCTCAATATACGAGAAATTTTTAGTAAGCGTCTTTCGGTGGATAAACGATAGGACGCAATCAGTTCCAGATGATCGTGAAACACATCGCCATGACTGGGGTAAATTGATGTGGCCGCGTACGGTTTAATTTTGTCTGTCGACTGATAATACTGAATCAGAGTGCGGGTGCGCTTTATTCCCGAAGACTCCGGAATATCCAGCAGACACACTGGCGTAATCTCCGGCAACAGATGGTCGCCAGAAAACATTTGCCGGGTCTGTTCCTGCCAAAAAATAAGCTCCTCGGGGCAATGCCCGGGCGTGTGCACCGCCTTGAGTTCAAACCCCTCTATGGGGACCGTCTCGCCGTCGCACAGCAAATGGTCGAACTCGCACGGGGTCATTAGCTTTTGAATATAATCCCGGTAACTATAGGCCCGATCGTAATCCTCCGGCGTAAACCCGAGGGTTCCGAGAAAATAGCGTTCCTCCGCTTCCCGTTCCGCGCTCGGCACATAGCGCCCCAGGGTCATATTAATGGCCTCGTGGGCCCAGACCTGACACCCGGATACTTTGCGAATGCGCCCCGCCTGCCCATAGTGATCCGTATGCCCGTGGGTAAGTAGCAGCAGGGTAATATCTTCGATGCCGAAGCCGAAGTCGTTCAAACCCGCAGCCAATGTCTGCCACGCCTCTTCGGAACCGATACCCGTATCGATCAGCACCAGCTGACGGGAATTTTTTTCCGGTAAAATCACATAGCTATTGATATCGCCCACGCCAAAACCCGTGGCAGTGGGGATCCGTACCACGCGTCCGAACTGCTTTACGCCAATCTGTTCTGCCATAATGTCTCTCGGTTTACTGGCCAACCCGCGACCGGGAGTCCCGCACCAGCGCTACCCCTCGGCGGCCAGTTAAAGTTCAATCGTTGCGGTTGCGGTCCGTCGCGAGAATCGCCGCTTCGGGCTGGTAATACTGGGGGTATTCTTCCTTCACGACCGCACCGCTACGGGCCCAACTGTAACAACCGTCGAGCATAAACGGTTGCGGATCGGATTCAGG
>JBFJMM010000134.1:0-6436 GCA_041633885.1 Porticoccaceae bacterium | reverse complement strand
TGGGCATCGCTTTGGTATCCCAGATCACCCATGCGCAGCGAGGTGGCATAGGGCATATGCAGGCTGTGATCGTCTGCGCCGAACGGGATCAGGCCGTGGGGACGACCCGCGACGAAAGAGCGGCACACGGCGGGGGCAGCGCCAAACAGATACAGCAACAGCCAGAAATGCCGTTTGAAATTGCGAATCAGCGCAAAGTAGCGATCGGTTTTAAAGTCTTTTAACGAGCCGCGGTCCTGGGCGTGGTTCTGCAGCAGCGTCCAACAGTCGTCGGGCAGCGACCAGTTGTAATGAATCCCGGCGATGGTTTGCATCAGGCGGCCGTAGCGATGTCCCAGGCCCTCCCGATACAGGGTTTTCATTTTTCCGATATTGGAACTGCCGTAACGGGCCACGGGAATGTCTGCGTCGCGACCGAGCACGCAGGGCATGCTGTTAACCCATAAAAGCTCATCGCCGATGTGTCGATAGGTGAAGCGATGGATGTTATCCAGTGTTTGTAACACGGCGTTGGCCGAATGCAAGGGCGGAGTAATAAATTCCAGCAACGCTTCCGAATAATCGGTAGTGATCAACGGATTGGTGAGGGTCGAACCCAGCGCAGTCGGGTGGGTGGTATTTGCCAGTTGCCCATCGGCCGTAACCCTGAGGCTCTCCTTTTCAATACCCCGTCGAATACCTTTTAACAATGCGCTGTGCTCAGGGGCGGCAAACGGCGACAGGGATTTTTTCATGGGAGGGTCAGCGCCTGGAGGCGACGGCAGGACGCTGTTATTCCGCTGTCGCAGTGAGTTGGGTCAGCAGCGGTCGACCTCGGTCATCGACAGCGCAGTGGATGACTTTGCCCCGCAGGGAGATATCCCTGGAGCTGAGTTCGACTAACTGGTTAATCGCCTGGTCTTTGTGCGGACTGGAAAACAGCGCGTCCGTTTCGCTCGCATCGATCCACGTCAGCTCCTGGCTGAGCAACTGGCCACACTGGTTTTCAATGAGATACAGCGCCATTGTATTTACAGCTCGTTGGTTGCGGTGGCGATAGTGTAACGGATGCCTTGCACAGGGCAACAGGTAGTTGTCGGTACGCGGCGGCTGGTGTTGTGCGGCGGCACCAAAACTGGCTGGACTGGCAAGGAGCTCGAGATAAATTTGGGCGTTACCCTGCCTTCGCCAGCATTTTTGCCACGATGCCCCGATGCTTTTCTATGATCGGCGCAAATGGCAGTGCCGCAAAATGCCAGTCTACATAGCGGGCAAGATGTGGCCAACGTTGGCCGTCCACGGTTTCGCCACCCAGGGACGCGTTGATAAACTGGGACACGGTGGCAATGTCCGCCAATGTCAGGGTGTCGCCCACCAGATACTGCAGGTCGCCAATTTCTGCATTCAGATAGTCGAATAGTGGCGGCGCCTTGGCGGCAATGATGGCGTCGATCTTAGCCGCATCGAATTCCCGGCCGAGGGAGCGAAACACGACGCGGTGGCGAAAAGCGGTAGCGGAGATGGCGCCGGATAACTCGTAGTCCGCGAATTTTTCGAACCAGGCCACGCGACTTTTCAGCAGCGGATCCGCGGGAATCAACGGGTGATCCGGAAAAACGTCTTCCAGGTAGCGGCAGATAATGGCGGAATCCTGAATATAGTGACCGGCATGCAACAGCACGGGGATACGTTTCAGGGGATTAATTTTTTCATAATCGTCCGGGAGATTGAACGGGGAAACCGGATCCATCTCGTACTCCAGGCCTTTGAGAGCCAGCACGATATGAACTTTGCGGACAAAGGGTGAGAGGGGCGCGCCGATAACCTTGATCGTCATGAGGGGTAACCTGCCTGTAGGGATCGGAAATGTGTGGGTACGGGTCATGCTAGCAACTGGTTGCAGGGACAACAAGCTGTGGGATTTGTAGTCGTCACCCGCCCGTGGTAAAACAGCGAAAAAATTTACGTAAACCGCGCAACCGTACCTCGCGCGACCACAGGATGATCGTTATGGCTACGCTGGAAGGAATCTGTTATCGCACCGTATCGCGGGCCCCCATGCGCGAATTGCACGGCTGCACGGTCACTGCGGAAGGCGGTGTTGCCGACGATTTTCGCGGCGCGCCAGGCAAGCGCCAGGTCACGGTGCTGAGCCTGGAGTCCTGGCGGGATGCCTGTGCGGCAGCCGGTGCTGAATTGCCGTGGACGACGCGCCGGGCGAATTTACTGGTCAGCGGATTGCGGTTTGAACAGTCCCAGGTGGGTAGAACCCTGAAAATCGGCGACCTGGAGTTGCTGATTACCCGGGAAACCGACCCCTGTCGACGTATGGAAGAATCCCATCCCGGACTACTCGCCGCCCTGCAGCCCGAGTGGCGGGGGGGTGTGTGTTGTCGCGTGGTCGCGGGTGGCCAGATCGCGGTGGGGGACGTCGTCGCCTGGATGGACCCCTGATCTCTTGCCCCTGCCTGCCCCTTATCTCCAGCCAAAACTGGCTACAAACCCAGTTGCGTCCACATCCGGTTGACCCGCGCCCTGACCTCGGGATCCATCTCGATGGGGCGCCCCCATTCCCGCGTGGTTTCAGCGGGCCACTTGTGGGTGGCGTCCAATCCCATTTTTGAACCGAGGCCCGACACCGGCGAGGCAAAATCCAGGTAATCGATGGGGGTGTTGTCGATGATAACGGTATCCCGCGCCGGGTCCATGCGGGTGGTTAGCGCCCACACCACATCCTGCCAGTTGCGGGCGTCGATATCCGCATCGGTGACGATTACAAACTTGGTGTACATAAACTGGCGCAGGAAGGACCATACCCCCATCATCACCCGTTTGGCATGTCCCGGATATTGTTTGTGAATGGTCACTACCGCCACCCGGTAGGAACAACCCTCCGGTGGCAGATAAAAATCGACGATTTCCGGAAACTGTTTTTGTAGCAGCGGGATAAAAACTTCGTTCAAAGCCAGTCCCAGTACGGAAGGTTCGTCCGGGGGGCGGCCGGTGTACGTGCTGTGGTAAATCGGAGCATCGCGATGGGTGATGCGTTCAATGGTCATCACCGGGAACCGCTCCACTTCGTTGTAATAGCCGGTGTGGTCGCCGAACGGGCCTTCATCCGCTTCGTCGTCCGGGGCGATATACCCTTCAAGAATAAATTCGGCGGTCGCAGGCACCTGTAGATCGTTGCCAATACAGGTGGTGACCCGGGTTTTTTGCCCCCGCAGCAACCCGGCAAATGCATATTCCGAAAGCGTATCGGGTACTGGTGTCACTGCCCCGAGGGTGGTTGCCGGGTCGGCACCCAGCGCAACCGCAACGGGAAAGTTTGCGCCGGGGTGGGCCCGCTGCCAGTCGCGAAAATCCAGTGCTCCGCCGCGCTGGGGCAACCAACGCATGATGGCGCGGTTTTTACCGAGTACCTGCATGCGGTAAATACCGAGGTTCTGCCGCTTTTTTTGCGGCCCGCGGGTCACCACCAGCGGCCAGGTTATCAGGGGTCCGACGTCGTTCGGCCAGCAGGTCTGAATCGGTAGCGCGGCGAGATCGACATTATCTCCTTCCAGCACGACGGCCTGGCAGGGCGCATTTTTAACGTCATCCACCGGCATGTTCAGCACTTGCTTGAAGGTGTCCCGCTGGGCCCACAGCGCCTTAAAACTTGCCGGGGGCTCTGGTTCCTTGAGATAGGCCAACAGTTTGCCCACATCCCGTAATTGATCGATGCTCTCGCGCCCCATGGCCAGCGCCACCCGGGCAGTCGTGCCGAACAGGTTGGCCAGCACCGGTATGGTGTGGCCCTTCACGTTTTCGAACAACAGGGCGGGACCACCACCTCGCAATACCCGGTCGCAGATTTCGGTAATTTCCAGGTGGCAATCGACTTCCGCGGAAATGCGCTTGAGTTCGCCGCGTTGTTCCAGAAACGTCATGAAGGAGCGCAAATCCGAGTGGTGCATAATTTCGCCGAGGCATTGAGATTGGAAAATGGTACGGTAACCTTACTAGAATGCAAGGCATAGAAGATAATCGCTGCAAGTAAGGCCGCGGCAACGGCATCGGACCGCATCCGATGGGCGAGACCGGGTGGTCGTGGGTCAGCGATGCAAACTGATCAGCAAAGTAATTTGTAGCAACGAGGAGAGACGGTTATGGAAAAAATTCAACTGGGTGGCAGTGATCTGCGGGTGGGACGCCTTGGCCTGGGGTGCATGGGGATGTCGGAATTCTACGGTGCGTCCGATGACGCCGAGTCGATTAACACCCTGCACCAGGCGGTGGAGCTGGGGGTCAATTTTTTCGACACAGCGGATATGTATGGGTCGGGACACAATGAAACATTGATCGGCAAGGCATTTTCCGGGCGTTGGGGCGACGTGGTGGTGGCTACCAAGTTCGGCATTCTCCGGGGTGAGGGCGGGGAGTTCACGGGCATCAGCGGTCGCCCCGATTACGTAAAATCCGCCTGCGAAAAAAGCCTGCGTCGTCTGGGCGTCGACACCATTGACCTGTACTACGCCCATCGTATGGATCCCGAGGTGCCAGTTGAAGAAACCGTCGGGGCGATGAAAGATCTGGTGCAGGCGGGCAAGGTGCGTTTTCTGGGTCTCAGCGAGGCCACCCCCGAACAGCTGGGCCGTGCACAGGCTGTGCACACCATCACGGCATTGCAAACAGAGTACTCCCTGTGGAGCCGGGATGTGGAAGATGAAATTCTGCAAACCTGTCGCGACCTGGGCATTGCTTTTGTCGCCTACAGTCCCCTCGGTCGGGGATTTTTGACGGGCAGTATTCCGTCCCGCGAAGCCCTCGCCAGCGACGATTGGCGATTGCTAAATCCGCGCTTTGGCGCAGAGGCCCTGGCTCACAACAAAAAGTTTATCGAAATCGTTAATGATATTGCCAGTACCAGGGGCATTACCCCGGCTCAGGTGGCGCTGGGGTGGGTGCTCAACCAGGGGCAGGACATTTTTCCAATTCCGGGCACGCGCAAGGTGTCCAGGTTAAAAGAAAATCTTGCCGCGCTGGACGTGGTGTTCAGTGCCAATGAGCTACAGGATATCCGCGCTCATCTACCGGTGGCAGAGGGCGGGCGCTATTAGGCGGCTGTTGTGTCGTTTCCTGCTGGCTGGATGGCAGGCGCTACAGAGCGCGGATGGGGCCCCAGTATCAGCGCGGTTTCTGCCACTATCAGCGAACGGTATCTGTGCGGGCAAAAGGGAATACCGTATGATCCGCACCTCCGTTAATACCGTCGCTCTACTGATCTGGCAGGAACGCACATGTTTGAATGGCTGGCAAGCCCGGAGGCGTGGATAGCGCTCGGCACCCTCACTGCTCTGGAAATCGTACTCGGCATCGACAACATCATTTTTATCTCGGTGCTGGTGGGCCGCTTGCCGGAGCACCAGCGCAACTTCGCCCGGCGGGTGGGACTGGGCCTGGCCATGCTCACCCGCCTCGCGCTGTTATTTTCCATTTCCTGGGTTATGGGTTTGACGACTCCGTGGTTCTCCGTGTTCGATAACGGCATATCCGGGCGGGATATTATTTTGATTGGCGGCGGGCTTTTTCTGCTCGCCAAAGCCACCCACGAAATAGGCAGTAGCCTGGAAGGTGTTGAGGGCGGCGGCGCAGCGATGGTTGTCACCGGCCTGGGCACGATGCTGGTACAGATCGCGGTGCTCGATATCGTGTTTTCCCTGGACTCGGTTATCACCGCCGTCGGTCTGGTGGATGAGGTTTCCATTATGGCCATAGCGATTGTACTGGCGGTGCTGGTGATGCTCCTTGCGGCCAAACCGATTGGAGATTTTGTGGACGCGCACCCCAGCATCAAAATGCTGGCACTGTCGTTTCTGATTCTGGTGGGTGTGACCCTGATGATCGAGGGCTTCGATGTGCATGTGCCCAAGGGCTATATTTATTTTGCGATGATGTTCTCCGTGGCCGTGGAAATGCTCAATATCCGCGTGCGCAAAAACCGCTCTCGGCCTGTGCAACTGCACAAACAGATTCGCGCAACCGACGAGAACTCCCCGTGACGCCTGCGTGGCGTCCCTCCTGAACAGGCGCTCGGCGCGACCTGCTACCTGGTTAAATTTGTGATCTCCGCCACCTTGTTTGTCGCGATTTCCCAAATCGCCAGGTGTCCGTGCTGGCCTGATCTGGCCCTGTCTGAAAACCATGGGTGGGGAGAGGGTGCGCTGCGCTTGCCACCAGGATTTGACGGTGGTTCCATTGACCCGCTACGGCGTAGAGCCGTTGTCCTGAGCGGGTATCCCACCCGCGAAACGTAATCCCCGGCTCTCCTGGTAACCTCGCACGCACCGGGCCGGACATACCCATGGCAGGGTGCACCGGTTTGATGGGCTGCAGTCAGGTCCCTCCCTGGCTAATATGCGCCCCTTGGTATTTTCTATACCGCCGGGTAACATGGGCGCGCTGTGCAGGAGTA
>JBFJMM010000133.1:0-6536 GCA_041633885.1 Porticoccaceae bacterium | reverse complement strand
CGCTCGCGGTTTTAGCCCGAATTTTTTTACCGCCTGTTCATTGGCAATCATGACTGCCGCTGAACCATCGCTGATCTGGCTGGCGCTGCCGGGGGTGACGACACCGCCTTCCGCGAGGGGTTGCAGGCCGCGCATGGCTTCAATAGTGGCATTGCCGCGAATACCTTCGTCCTCATCGTGGGTAAACGCCGAGCCATCGGCCAACGTTAGCTCAATGGGCAGGATTTCCTGGCGAAACTTGCCGGACTTGGTGGCGGCGGCGGCTTTAATATGACTTTGATAACCAAACTGATCGAGCTCCTCGCGGGTCAGATTGTATTTTTTGGCGAGCAGTTCGGCGCCGCTGAACTGGCTGAATTCGATACCCGGATAACGCGCTTCCAGGCGCTGCCCCTTGGGTTTGCCGCGCCCTTTGTCGAGGCCGTCCAGCACGTTGGAAAACATCGGTACCGTGCTCATGGACTCCACACCACCGGCGATAACCACATCCTGGGTGCCGGACATCACCGCCTGCGCGGCAAAGTGAATCGCCTGCTGGGCGGACCCGCACTGCCGGTCAATGGTCACACCGGGAACACTTTCACCCAGTTTCGAAGACAACGCCACATTGCGCGCCACATTGCCGGCCTGCGCACTGTTCTGGGAAACGCAGCCAAAAATCACGTCGTCGACGGCCTGCGGGTCGATACCGACCTGGTCGAGCAATCCATCAATGACCACGGCTCCCAGGTCAATGGGGTGAATAGCGCTCAGACGACCGCCTTTTTTTCCGGTGGCGGTACGCAGTGCGCCGACAATATAGGCTTCAGCCATGACAAGGATCCTCTATTAAGTGTGGGCAACGGGTGCCGTCGGGTAGTTGGGCGGGCCGCGTCACGGGCCGATCGTCAACGTAATGAAGTGTCGGCGCTGGCCCGTGATAGCCGCGCGGGTACGGGGCGGTATTAAAACCCAATACCGGGGCGCGAAGCAATTTAACGTAACTGCCCACAGTGCCCAAACGGGGCGATGGGATAGAATCAGACCGCTATGGGGCGGCGATATGCAGTTGGTTGCGGCCGTTATTTTTGGCCCGGTAGAGGGCCTTGTCGGCCGCGTCCATCACCGCCTGGAAATTGTCTGCACGGTGCAGATTGTCCGCCACGCCAATGCTCACCGAAACGCGGATCCGGTTGCTGCGGCGCGTGGCGCCGCGTTTGCGCTCCCCCGCCTTCTGGTGGCGGGGTCGCAACTTGTGGTCGCGAACAACCATTTCATAATTGTGAATATCGGTGCGCAGCGCTTCCAGCTCAGCGGCCACTTCATCGCTACTTTTGCCATTAAATAATAGACAGAATTCCTCCCCACCGTAGCGGTAGGCGCGCCCGCCGGATTTTACCCGCGCCAGCATCGCGGCAACTATTTTTAGTACCTGGTCGCCAAGATCGTGGCCGTGGGTGTCGTTGATTTTCTTAAAATGGTCAATATCGATCATGGCCAGCGAATAGATTGGCGCCAGGGATTTGGCGGCGCGTTGCAAAGCCCTGCGATTTTGCAGCGCGGTTAGCTCATCGCGATAGGCGAGGCTCAACAGGGTGTAGATCTGATTGACCAGCAGCAGTAGACCCATACTTGAAAACAGGGTTGTGGACAACTGTGGCAGATGAAACCAGGCAAACGTACAAAACAGTAACAGGGTGGCGCCCAGCAGGCTCACGTCGGTAGTGCTGTCACGGGTGACTACCGCGATCAGACCGCCTGCAAATGCCGCCACAAACAGCCAGCCGGCAGTGGCGGAAAGTTTCAACGTAAAAAAAGCGGTGGCGCTAAACTCCAGTGTCTGTTGCGCAAACCACGCCGACTGCCACTCGATCAGCCGACCCGCGATCAGTAACAACAATGGCCCGAGGGCGATACCAAACAGGCTCAGCGGATGGCGTAGCCCGAGCTCTGGCAGGGCATGCAATGTCATTAGCAACAGAGGAAGGGTGAGTGAGAGCGCGACAAAAATTTGTCGGGTGGGCTCTTTTTCGATGCTGGTTTGCAGGTAGGCTTGAATCACCCAGTACGCCAGTATCAGAGTGATACTCAGGGCGGTTTCCCGGGCCTGATTGGCAAGCAGCGCGAGCAATCCCCCGAGCATCAGAAGAATGTATGGCATCTGCTGCAGCAGTGCGAGCTGGTTGGCGCTCAGTATCGAGACCTGCCAGTATAAAATCAGGGCAAACAACAGGCATAATATCAATGCCAGCCCGCGATGTAGTGGCTGCAATGTGGTGCCTTAAATATTATCCAGGATTGGTCAGTATCGCTTTTTTTTGCTCCCGGGGGCAAATGCACGGGCAGAAGTTACAGGGGTCCGCTGGGCGGACAAGGAAGATGCCGGGCCCTCGCTGGCGAGGCGCGGCACGGCTAATATTGAAGTTGCAGGGGGAGCGCAATATTTATGGGTGATATTTTGCCGTTTCGCAAACGGCGAGCACAGGATAAAAACACCGGTTTGTGCCGACACGGCTTTCATCGCTGGAAAATTTCCAAAGACAAGCAGTTTGACGTGCAGCGCGGTAAATTGGTGACTGTGCGCCGCTGCGAGCGCTGTGGTATTGAAAAAGTAACGCTTACCTGATTGAGTGGTTGGGCGTCAGCCCTGCCGACGCTTGCCCCCCGCACAGTCGCGGTGACCCGCGGGGTATGGAAAATCGCCGTGGCGGGAAAGCTGTTCAGGAAAAGCAATCAATTCAGGAAAACAGTATGCCATTCCCCGTATGTGATGCGCTGATTTCCCCACAGGGCAGACTCGATGTGCTGTCCCGCGCCGAAGTGAGCAAATTGCTCGATACCAGTCAGGGCGGGCTCTATATTCTGTTTCGCAACTGCGCCCTGGCGGTGCTCAACTGTGGCAATGCGCTGGACGATGGCAAAGAACTACTGGAGCGCTATGCCACTTTTGAGATTGAGGTGTTACAGGAAGAGCGGGGTCTGCAATTAGCGTTAACCGGCGCGCCCGCCGAGGCCTTTGTCGACGGCGCCATGATTCGCGGTATAGCCGAACACCTGTTTGCGGTGCTGCGCGACCTGCTTTACGTCGGCGTCGAAATTGACGAAGACCCACGCTTTGACCTGTCCACGTCCGACGGCATTACCAACGCCGTGTTCCACATTCTGCGCAACGCCAACGCCATGCGCCCACTGGACAATCCCGGTCTGGTGGTGTGTTGGGGTGGGCATGCCATCAGTCGCGAGGAGTACGATTACTCCAAGCAGGTCGGTTACGAAATGGGATTGCGCGGACTGGATATCTGTACCGGCTGTGGGCCGGGGGCCATGAAAGGTCCCATGAAAGGCGCCGCCATTGGTCATGCCAAACAGCGCATCAGTAGCGGCCGCTACCTGGGTATCTCCGAACCGGGAATCATTGCGGCGGAATCGCCCAATCCGATCGTCAACGATCTGATTATCATGCCGGATATCGAAAAGCGCCTGGAAGCGTTCGTGCGCCTTGGTCATGCGGTAGTAGTGTTTCCCGGGGGCGTCGGTACCGCCGAAGAAATTCTTTATATTCTGGGCGTGCTACTGCACCCAGCTAACGCCAATTTGCCATTCCCGCTGGTGTTTACAGGGCCGGCTTCCAGTCGCGCCTATTTCGAACGGATCCACCAGTTTATCGGCGCAACCCTGGGGGCGGAGGCACAGGGTCGCTATCAGATCATCGTCGATGACGCGGCGGCCGTCGCCCGGGCCGCGCACACCGGTACGCAGCAGGTGCGCGCCTATCGCAAACAGCATGGTGACGCCTATTACTTTAACTGGTCGCTGCGTGTTCCGGAGCAGTTTCAGGTGCCATTTATTCCCAATCACAACAACATGTGTTCGCTGGCGTTAACTCGGGATCAGGATAACCATTTACTGGCGGCCAATTTACGCCGCGTCTTTTCCGGCGTGGTGGCGGGTAATGTCAAGGACGAGGGCATCCGGGCCATCGACCAGTATGGTCCTTTTACGATTCACGGCGAAGGGGGCATGATGACGGCAATGGACGAATTGCTGGCGTCGTTTGTCGCGCAACAGCGCATGAAGTTACCCGGCAAGGTCTACCAGCCCTGTTACGAAATTATCCGTTAACTGTCACCGTCCGCTTATCGCCACCGCTTCGAGACTGATTTGATGGCCACGCTATCTCCCTTCCGGCGCCGTTTACCGAAGAGCGTATGGGTGCTGGGGCTGGTGTCCTTGTTCATGGATATGTCATCGGAACTGGTGCATAGCCTGCTGCCGGTATTTATGGGCACAGTACTCGGGGCCAGTATGGTGACCATCGGCCTGATCGAGGGCATTGCCGAAGGGGTCGTTGCCATCAGCAAAGTGTTGTCCGGTACCTGCAGCGACTTTATACGTCGGCGGAAATTATTGCTGGTCACGGGCTACGGTCTGGCGGCGCTTAGCAAACCCTTGTTTCCACTTGCCACCGGGATTGGCTGGGTTTTCGCCGCGCGCTGTGTCGATCGTATCGGCAAGGGTATTCGCGGCGCCCCCCGCGACGCCCTGATTGCGGACGTCACGCCTGCAGCATTGCGCGGTGCCGCCTACGGTTTGCGCCAGGCGCTGGATTCTGTGGGGGCATTTCTGGGTCCGCTACTGGCGTTGGTCGGTATGGCGCTGCTGGCGAACGATATCACGGCCGTACTGTGGATTGCCGTGGTCCCGGCGCTGATTGCTGTCGCGCTGCTGGCGGCAGTGCGCGAACCGCGCGCGCTACAGTCTGTGAGATCCACCGCGCCGCGCCTGCATTTGACCGCGATGTGGCATTTACCGGGGAAGCTGTGGTGGGTAGTGGTGCTCGGCAGTGTGTTCAGCCTGGCGCGCTTTAGCGAGGCGTTTCTGGTGTTGCGTGCCGCGGATATGGGTCTTGAGATCGGTCTGGTGCCGTTGATTATCATCACTATGAATGTCGCCTACGCGCTGACAGCGTATCCGGCGGGGCTTGCCGCCGATCGTGGTCATCAGCGGACTTTATTGTTGGCGGGTCTGGTTATCCTGATCGCCGCCGATCTGGTACTGGCTAACGCGCGGGCTGTGCTCGCGGTGTTCGCGGGGGCGGTGTTATGGGGTGCACATATGGGATTAACCCAGGGTTTGTTGGCACAACTGGTCGCAGCCCAGGCGCCAATGTCCCAGCGTGGCACCGCCTTTGGTATTTTTAACCTGTGCACCGGTGTGATGCTGATTGCGGCCAGCGCAGTGGCGGGGTTGTTGTGGGACAAATTTGGCGCTGCGGCAACCTTCCTGGTGGCGAGCGCAATCGCCGCCGCCGCGGCTATTCTGGTGCTGGTCTATCGGCCCCTGTGGCAACCAACGGAGTTTGCGCAACAGGCATAGTCGTTGCTCGGGACAGAACCCTCCCCCCGTTCAGTTGGCCGGGCTGCGGGCCGCGATGTAGCTGCCGATCGCCTGAATTGCCTGTTTGCCTTCGGGAATCATCATCGCCATTAAATGCCATACGTGCATCATGCCATTCCACACTTCCAGAGTGACTTCAACGCCGGCCGCTTGCGCCTGCTCGCGCAGATTGCGGCTATCGTCCAGAAGTACTTCTTCGCTGCCGACCTGAATCAGCAGCGGCGGTAGTCCGGACAGATCGGCGAACAGCGGAGATGCCAGGGTGGACTTAGGGTCCTGTCCGGCCAGATACTGGTCGCGCATCCAGCGCAGAGCAGCCGGCGTCAACAGCGGATCGTCAGCGGCCTTGCTGGTCATGGTATCGCTTTCCAGGGTCAGGTCGACCCAGGGCGACAGGCAGATGCCCGCGGCGGGTAGCGGTAACCCCGCCTGTTGGATGGATAGCAGGGTGGCAATGGTCAGTCCGCCCCCGGCGGAATCACCGGCAATGAACAGACTTTGTGCAGCGCAACCTTCCTGTAGCAGGCCGCGATAGGCCGCCAGCGCATCGTCTACCGCAGCGGGAAAGGGGTGCTCCGGACCGAGACGGTAATCCAGTATCAGGGCGCGGGCCTGAGCCGCGTCCGCGATCGCTGAGACCATATCCCGATGGCTGGCGGGGGAGCCGATAACGTATCCCCCGCCGTGTAGATACAAGATGGTGCGGTTGGCGGTATGCACGGCGGGCTCTGCCCATTCCCCCTTGACGCCGCCCACCAGGGCCGCGGCACCCGGTTTACGCCGCGCCGTTAATTTCGACATTTTCTCCAGGGTGGCGCGCTCCTCGTCCACCGAGCCGCTGGCGCCGAGTTTACGTTTTAATGTCAGGCGTGTGATCCCGGCGGCGATCTTGCTTCTAATGCTGGCCATACAGCGTGCCCCTGTGTGTTAATTTTTATGGAATACTATCGGTTGGAAGTGTGCAATAAAGTATCGCGGCCTGCAATTGGTGAAATCGGCGTCGTTGCTGGGCCGTGCGAAGGGCAGGAATCCATGGGACACCGGCATCGTCACAGGCTGTTCGCGAACACCGTCGCGATCGTTGCGCTGACGGCGCAGGGCAGCGCGTACGGGTCTTCCTGTTTTGCCATGGCAGAGAGCTATTACGAACAGATCTACTG
>JBFJMM010000132.1:0-6556 GCA_041633885.1 Porticoccaceae bacterium | reverse complement strand
GCGGGGAAAATTTCCGCCCGCGCCCACCGGCGCGCCATGCAGGTGGCCAGGCCAGGGATGTTTGAGTATCAGCTACAGGCCGAGATAGAACACGAATTCGCCTCCGCGGGGGCGCGCAACCCGGCGTATTCCTCCATTGTCGGCGGTGGCGCCAATGGTTGCGTATTACATTACATAGAAAACAATGCGGTACTCAACAGCGGCGACCTGGTGTTAATCGACGCGGGCTGTGAGCTCGAGCACTACGCAGCGGATATTACCCGTACCTTTCCAGTCAGCGGCAAATTTAGCGCAGAGCAAAAAGCAATCTACGACATTGTGCTGGAGGCGCAGTTAGAGGCCATTAAAGCCGCGCGCGCGGGACAACATTGGGATGCCCCCCATCAGGCGACGGTGCGGGTTATCACCGAGGGTCTGGTGGGCCTCGGGTTGTTGAAGGGCAGGGTCAAGGATCTGGTTGCCCGCGGCGCCTATACGGAGTTTTATATGCACCGCGCTGGACACTGGCTGGGTATGGATGTCCACGATGTGGGAGATTACAAGGTGGACGGCCATTGGCGCCTGCTGGAACCGGGCATGGTGATGACGGTGGAGCCGGGTGTCTATATTGCTCCGGACAACCGCAAGGTGGCGAAAAAATGGCGCGGCATCGGCATTCGCATCGAAGACGATGTGGTCATTGGTAAACAGGACGCGCGGGTTTTAACCGGCGACGTGCCCAAAACCGTTGCCGATATCGAAGCGTTGATGGCGGGCTAGGAGTACCGGCTGGTGAGCGCATTGAGTATACCCTCCGCTGCGGACATCGTGATCGTGGGCGGCGGGCCCACCGCAGCGAGCCTTGCGCTGTTGCTGGCAGCAGGGTGTCATGAATGGCAAATTCTGTTGTTAACGCCCGCGACCGCCGGGGTTGAATCCGATGGCAAGCGGCCGATGGATCAGCGTGCGACGGCGCTGTCAGTGAGTTCGCAGCGGATCTTTGCCAGTATCGGAATTTGGGATGCCATTGCCGCTTGGGCTGCGCCGATCGAGGAAATCCACGTCTCCGAGCGCGGCTGGTTCGGGGCAGCGCAACTCAAGGCGCAAGAAGACAATTTACCCGCTTACGGCCATGTGGTGGAAAATGTGTACCTGATGGCGGTGCTGGCGGACGCCATCGCCCAGCAACAGCGTATTATCGCCACCGACGTCGGCACCGTGGATATCGCTGCGCAAACGGCTGAGGGTGCGGTTATCAACGTCGATGGTCGGCCTGTCACGGCTCGTTTGCTGATCGCGGCGGATGGCGCGCAATCCAGACTGCGGGGTCAGCTGGGTATCGGGGTGGCGAGTAAAACCTACGGAAAAACCGCCGTCGCGGCGGTTGTGTCACTGGCGGAACCCCATCGTGGTATTGCCTACGAACGGTTTACCCCGCCGGGGCCCATCGCATTATTACCCTTGCCAGACAGCGATGGCGCCCATCGCGGGGCGCTGGTGTGGTCCCTGTCGCCGGCCCAGGCCGAGCATTTATCAACCCTGCCGGCGGCGAAGTTCCTCGCTGCTCTGCAGGGCGCCTTTGGCACCCGGGCGGGTCGATTCAGCGGCGTCGGGGAGCGACAGTGTTTTCCTCTCAAACGCCTGGTTGCCAGCGAACAGGTGCGGCGCAACCTGGTGCTGATGGGCAACGCAGCGCACAATCTGCACCCGGTGGCGGGACAGGGTTTTAATTTGACCCTGCGGGACTGCGCCGCCCTGAGCGCGACATTGGCTGACGGCGCGGGGCGTGGCACCGGGGTGGGCGACCTGGAATTGCTCGAAGACTATCTCCACCAGCGAGCCCGGGATCAACGCCGCACCATTTTTTTCAGCGATCGGTTGCCGACGTTGTTTGGCAGCCCCGCACAAGGCCTGGCGCTGGCGCGCAACATGGGTCTGGTAGGGCTCGATCTGTGCCCGACGCTGCGCGGCAAAATCGCCCGCCTGGGCGCGGGGATGGACAGCCGGGAGGCGTGGGCCGTTGACCGCTAACGAGACATCCGAGCAGCGGGAAAATCCGCAACACTACGATCTGGCCATCGCGGGCGCGGGCCTGACCGGGGCCGCCTGCGCCCTGGCCCTCGCCCACAACGGATCGACAGCCCATCTCAATATTGCCCTCCTCGAAGCCAGACCGGACAACCGGCAGTTTGCCGAGGGTGAGTTTGATCCACGGGTGGTGGCGTTGACAGAAGCGTCGCGCAGTTGGCTGCAGGATCTGGGGGTGTGGCAGCAGGTGATGGCGCACCGCCCGTGCCCCTATCGCCGCATGGTAGTGCGCGATGGGGAGGGCACTGCTGCGATCGAATTCGACTGCCGCGAGGTTCATCAGGATAACCTCGGCCATATTGTCGAACATTCCACATTGCTAAATGGGCTGTTAAAGGCGCTGACCGAGTTGCCAAACGTGGCGTTGTTGTGCCCGGCCAGGATCGACGGAATCAGGCGCGGGCCGGATGGCGGTATTGATCTGATGCTGGAAAATCGCCGCATCAGTACGCGCCTGCTGGTGGGGGCGGACGGATCCCGGTCCCGGGTACGCAGCGAGCTCGCCTTTCGCGAGCGTACCTGGGACTACGGACACAGCGCCATTGTCGCCACCGTGCGCAGTGAGCGCGAACACGAGTTCGTCGCCCGTCAGTGGTTTGCCCCGTCCGGTCCCCTGGCATTTTTACCCTTGCAGACGCAGGGCGGTGATCGGTGCTTTACGTCCATTGTCTGGTCGCAACAGCATGCGGACGCGCAGCGCTTGATGGCGTTGTCGGACGAGGACTTTTGTGCCGCCCTGTATCGCGCCAGCGAAGGAGTGCTGGGCGAACTGGTTTTGAGGGGTGCGGGGGGTGGGTCATCGCGCCTCAGTTTCCCCCTCCAACAGCGCCACGTGGTGGACTATGTGCAACCCGGCGTGGTGTTGATCGGTGATGCGGCACATACCCTGCACCCGCTGGCCGGGCTCGGAGTGAATCTGGGCTTCGCGGATGTGCGGGTGCTGGTGGCGGAACTGGCCCGCAGCCTGGGCAGGAACCTGGCGGTGGACGATCCCGGCGCACTGGGTCGCTACCAGCGCCGCCGCAAGCCACAAAACCTGGCGGCCATGGCAGCGATGGAAAGTTTTAAACGGCTGTTTGAAACACCCTCGCCCTGGGTGCGCGTGTTGCGTAATGTGGGCATGGCGCGCCTCAACGAGCTTACCGCGGTCAAACGGGACATTATTCGCCAGGCGATAAGCGTGGGGGCGGGGGCTCAAGACTAGGGCCTGTTCACACCAATTACTTTACGCCTGTTGTGGCTAAAAATCCGCCTAGCTGGACGCTAAAATGACTGACAGCAGGTGCAATGCAATTAGTGTGAACAGGCCCTAGGTGGGCAGATCCACCAGATCGTGAAAGCGCCCGTAGTCGATCAGGCGGCCGCCCTGGGGATTGCTGGTCACAATGTCGGCAAAGCGCTTGCCAAACACGAACTCGTCGGTGGCGTACAGATGGCGCGTGTGCACTGTCTGTGCCAGCAGGTCTTCGATACCGTCCAGGGAGACGATAAGAATGGCGCCGCGGGCCTGCAGGTCGGCAGGTTGCAGGTCAAACAGTGGACTCTGCTCGTCGATAATGTGGACCAGGGTCCAGGTTAGCGCAAAGATCGGCGCCTGGGAGCGCTGCAGCTGGACGTCGTAAAAACGGCGCTCAATGACGCTCGATGGGTCGCAGTCCTGCATCAGAATCACCGCATTGACTTTGGCGTTGACGATGTAGGATTTGCGATCGTTGGCGACGCGAAAAATAAGTGCGGGTTTGTTTTGATGACGGGAAATAAGTACGTTCTTGCTAAACAATACACTCGCTCGCGGCCGTGCAAATCGGGCGAACACGAGGCCGGTAAGGGTAGCGACAAAAATTAATCCGGAGAAGACATCGCACATCACCACCCCGTGGGTATACCCGGTTTTCGGCAGCAAATAACCGTAACCAATGGTGGTGCTGGTCTGAAAGCTGAACAGGAAGGCGTCGACGTAGGAGCCGGGTCGGGCGTTCAGTATGGTGTCGCCGCCGAAATAATAGAGCGATGCAAACCCCGCGTTGATACATAGATAGATTAGCACCGCGCCCGCAAAAAACCGCGGCCATGTGGTCACCATCATGCTGTAGTACACATCGCCCCACAGGGAGCGGCGCAGACCTTTGGTCTGCACCCGCAGATCGCGGTTATTAATCACTGCTGGCGGTGGCGGATTGGCCGATTCTGGGGTTGCCTGCCGTTTTTCCATTGTTGTTATCTCGTGGCCGCGGCGCTAACCGGGAGGTCGTGCCGATGAGGGTGACTATAACCCACGCCGATCGATCCTGAAAAATCCGCCACCAACGGGATGCATCCGCTGGTAGTCGCGACAGAGGGAAGCGCTGACTCGACCCCCGTACCGGGCCGGTTTAGAATGCGGTCTTCCGTTTCTTGGACTGGCCATGGGAAAGCGCACCGCCCTGTACGAGCAGCACTGCAACCGGGGCGCCCGCATGGTGGACTTTCACGGCTGGGACATGCCGTTGCACTATGGGTCGCAACTTGAGGAGCACCTTCGCGTAAGGCGTCACTGTGGCATGTTTGACGTTAGCCATATGACTACTATCGATGTCGAGGGTGCGGGTGCGACAGGTTATCTGCGTTATCTACTGGCCAACGATGTTGCCAGGCTGAGTCCCGGGCAGGCTCAGTACAGTGCCCTGCTCAATGCGCAGGGCGGCGTGATTGACGATCTGATTGTATATTGTCTACGTCCGACCGCGTACCGTCTGGTGGCGAATAGCGGAACCCGCGAACGGGTTTTGCGATGGCTGCGCCGACGGGCTGTGGGGGCTGACCTGCAACTGGCTGAACGCACCGATCTGGCCATCATTGCGGTGCAGGGTCCCGCCGCTATCGGCGCGCTCCAGTCGGCGCTCGACGAGGCGGAATGCCTGGCGATTGCAAGTTTACCTTCATTCGGATGTGGGGCGATAAATGACCGGCTTTTTGCCCGTACCGGCTACACGGGCGAAGACGGGCTGGAAATAATATTGCCGAATCCGCAGGCTGGCACACTCTGGCAAAGGCTGGAGGCTGCGGGAATAGCACCCGTCGGGCTGGCGGCGCGGGATACCCTGCGGCTCGAAGCGGGGTTAAATTTATACGGCCATGAAATGGACGAAAGTGTATCGCCCCTGATTGCCAATATGGGCTGGATTATTGCGTGGGACGGCGAGCGGGATTTTGTCGGTCGCGACGCCTTGCAGACTGAGTTACAGTCCGGCGTGGCGAGCAAGCTGGTGGGTCTGGCCTTGCATAAAGGCGGTGTACTACGCCGCGGTCAGCGGGTGAAATTTACCGGCAGTGAACACTACGGAGAAATTACCAGTGGGACCTTTTCACCGACCCTGGGGCATAGCATTGCGCTGGCCAGGGTGCCCCTCGAAACGGCGCGGGAAGCGCTGGTGGAGGTGCGCGGTAAATGGTTGCCGGTGCTGGTCGGGAAACCGGTTTTTGTGCGTAAAGGGGAAGTGGTTTTTGCATAGTTGGACGGCCAGGTCAGAGCGGGTGAGCCGACTGTGGACGTCAGAGGACAAACAGAGTGGAGAGCATCAATGAGTGAAATACCGAGCGAGTTAAAGTACAACGAGAGTCACGAGTGGGTGCTGCATGAGGGCAACGGTATCGTCGCCATCGGCATTACGGATTACGCTCAGGATAGCCTCGGAGACGTGGTTTACGTGGAACTGCCAGCGGTAGGTGCAGTCCTCAGCGCGGGGGATGAGGCCGGGGTGGTGGAGTCGGTAAAGGCGGCTTCCGACATTTACGCGCCGGTGTCCGGGGAGGTGGTGGAAGTCAACGAGGAGCTGGAGGACGCGCCGGAAACCATCAACGATTCGCCCTACGGTGACGGCTGGTTTTTCAAGATGAAATTATCCGATCCCGACGAACTGGAAGATTTGCTGGACGCCGCAGGTTATACGGAAGTAATCGAAAACGAGTGAGTGTTCACTTACAACAAACAACACTGAAAAAGTCCTAATCCATTATGCCAGACGCAGTATTACGCCTGAGAAAGGGCGCGGAGCGGCGCCTGCGAGGCGGGCATCCGTGGATCTACAGTAACGAGGTGGACACCGCCGCCACACCCCTCAAAGCACTGTCGCCAGGCGCCTCGGTGGTGGTCGAAGATGCCCGCGGCAAACCCCTCGGCGCGGCCACGGTCAATCCCGCCAGTCTGATCTGCGCGCGTATCTACAGCGCCGATGCGCACCAGGAACTGGACCGGGGTTTATTGGTCGAGCGTCTACGGGTCGCGCTGCAAGGGCGGGAGGGATGGTACGGCGCGCACTGCTATCGATGGGTGTACGGGGACGGAGATTTATTGTCGGGCCTGGTGGTGGATCGCTTTGACGAGTGGTTGTCGGTGCAGCTGACCTCGGCGGGTATGGATGTTCGCCGCGAAGTGGTGATTGAGGCGTTGCTGGAAGTGCT
The DNA here is from genome assembly GCA_041633885.1 of Porticoccaceae bacterium. GTDB lineage: Bacteria > Pseudomonadota > Gammaproteobacteria > Pseudomonadales > Porticoccaceae > JBFJKD01. The sequence continues at coordinate 49 of JBFJMM010000132.1, read as the reverse complement.
CCCGGCGCGGGGTATCGTGATGCACAATCAGGGCGCTTTTCGCCAGATG
>JBFJMM010000131.1:0-6557 GCA_041633885.1 Porticoccaceae bacterium | reverse complement strand
TCCATTCATTCCTATCGCGGTCCGGGACTGCAGGAAGGGCTGAAAATTCTGGAGGAGATAAAACGTCAGTTTGCAGTGCCGGTGCTGAGCGATATTCACATAGTGGATCAGGCCAAACCCGCGGCGGAGGTGTGTGACGTGATTCAGTTGCCGGCCTTTCTCGCCAGACAAACCGATCTGGTGGCGGCCATGGCGGCCACTCGCGCGGTGATCAATATTAAAAAACCGCAGTTTATGAGTCCGGCGCAGGTGGTCAATCTGGTGGAAAAATTCCGCGAGTGTGGCAACGATCGCCTGTTGTTGTGTGAACGGGGCAGCAGTTTTGGTTACGACAACCTGGTGGTCGATATGCTGGGGTTTCGCACCATGAAGGACGTGAGTGGTGACGTACCCGTGATCTTCGATGTTACCCACGCGCTACAGTGCCGGGATCCCGCCGGTGCGGCGTCCGGTGGTCGCCGTCGCCAGGTGGCGGAACTGGGCCGCGCCGGTCTGGCGGTTGGGTTGGCGGGGCTGTTTCTCGAAGCCCATCCCGACCCGGATCGCGCCCTGTGCGACGGACCCAGTGCGCTGGCGCTGGATAAACTGGAACCTTTTTTACGGCAGATGAAAGCGGTGGACGACCTGGTAAAAAGCCTGCCTGGTCTCGATACGCAGTAATTAGTTGCGGAGAACAGGACACAATGACAAAAATTGCAGATATTCGAGCTTACGAAGTACTGGATTCGCGGGGCAACCCGACCGTATGCGCGGATGTTATTCTCGACGGTGGCGCCCTCGGTAGTGCCTGCGCGCCGTCCGGCGCCTCGACCGGGTCCCGGGAGGCCCTCGAGCTGCGGGATGGCGATCCCCGGCGCTATCTGGGCAAGGGGGTGCTGACCGCAGTTGGTCACGTCAATGCCGATCTGCGCGAATTGTTACTGGGCAAGGATGCTGCGGATCAGGCGACCATCGATCGCCTCATGATCGCAGCGGATGGTACGGACAATAAATCCCGTTTCGGCGCCAATGGCATTCTCGCGGTGTCCCTGGCCTGCGCAAAGGCCGCTGCCATCGCCCGCCAGGTGCCCCTCTACCACCATCTGGCTGATTTGAATGGCACGGCGGGTCATTACTCCATGCCGGTGCCGATGATGAATATTATCAACGGGGGGGAGCACGCGGACAACAATGTGGATATTCAGGAGTTTATGATCCAGCCGGTCAAGGCTCCCACATTTGCCGAGGCCCTGCGCCAGGGTGCGGAAATTTTTCATCATTTGAAAAAAGCGCTGGCGGCACGCGGTCTGAGCACCGCGGTTGGCGACGAGGGCGGTTTTGCCCCCGACCTGTCGTCCAATGAAGCAGCGCTGGAAATTATTGCCGCTGCGGTGGCGAGCGCCGGTTTTACGCTGGGTGAAGATATTACCCTGGCTCTGGACTGCGCCGCTTCCGAATTTTATCGGGACGGAAGCTACCATCTGGCCGGGGATGGCAAGACATTTAACGCCGATCAATTTACCCAATATCTGGCCGATCTGGCCGACCGCTATCCCATTCTGTCCATTGAGGATGGCATGGACGAGAGCGACTGGGACGGCTGGGCGGGCATGACCCGCGCCCTGGGTAGCCGGGTGCAACTGGTTGGGGACGACCTGTTCGTCACTAACACAAGCATTTTACAGCGGGGTATCGATCAGGGTATCGCCAACTCGATTTTGATCAAGTTTAATCAAATTGGCACGCTGTCGGAGACGCTGGATGCCATCCGCCTGGCGCAACAAGCCGGCTATGGCGTGGTGATTTCCCATCGCTCGGGGGAGACTGAGGACACCACGATTGCCGATCTGGCGGTAGCCACCGCGGCGGGACAGATCAAGACCGGCTCGTTGTGCCGTTCTGACCGGGTCGCCAAATATAATCGTCTGCTGCGTATCGAGGCGGAGCTGGACGGTACTGCTGCTTATCGAGGCCGCGCCGAATTGCGCGCTTGAGTATTCAGGACGGCGGAGGGTCGCTACATGCGTTGGCTGCTCGTCATTCTCGCGGTGTTGCTGGTAATTTTTCAATATCGCCTGTGGATTGGCGAGGGTAGTCTGGCGCAAAAGGTGAGCCTCGAGCGCAAAGTCGCCCAGCAGCGCCTCGAGAACGAGCGGCACCGCGAGCGCAATCGGGTACTGGCGGTGGAAGTGGAAGATCTCAAGGAGGGCCTGGATAGCATTGAAGAGCGTGCGCGCGGCGATCTGGGCATGATCAAGAAGGGCGAAACCTTTTATATGGTGGTCGAGCCGGGGAAAAAGCCGTGAACTGCTGGATTGTGGTGCCCGCGGCGGGGGTCGGTGCGCGAGCGGGCGGGTCTGTTCCCAAGCAATATCAATTGTTGTCTGGTCGCACCCTTGTCGAGCACACCCTGGCGCGTCTGCTGCAGCTCGAACCTGACGCCATTGTCGTTGCCATTCACCGCGACGATCGCCACTGGCAACAGCTGCCCATGGCGCGGGACAGCCGCATTCGCACCGTTACCGGTGGGGAGCAGCGTGCGGATTCGGTGCGCCTGGCGCTGGCCGCCCTGGCGGCCGAAGCGGACGCCGAAGATTGGGTACTGGTCCACGATGCGGCGCGCCCCTGCGTCACGACGGCCCAGATCAGGTTGCTGATGACTGCGCTGCAAGATCATGCCATTGGCGGTTTGCTGGCGGTGCCGGTGCAGGACACCGTGAAGCGGGTGCGCGACGCGCATGCGGTCGTTGCCACGGAGGATCGCGCGAACCTGTGGCTGGCGCAAACTCCCCAGGCTTTCCGCTTTGGTATATTGCGCCAGGCGCTGGAGCTCGCCAGCGCCCGGCAGGGCGGCGACACCGACGAAGCCGCGGCGGTAGAAAGACTGGGTCATCTGCCGCGGGTGGTGAGAGGTCGCCGCGACAATATCAAGGTCACCGAGCCGCAAGATTTTATCCTTGCCGAGGCCATTCTCGACGCGCAGCACAGGGAGTCTGAAGGTGTTTAGCATAGGCCATGGCTACGATGTGCACGCCTTCGGTGCGGGGGATGGCCTTGTCATTGGTGGCGTGCGCATTCCCTACCACCGCCGCTTGCTCGCCCACTCGGATGGCGATGTGCTGATTCACGCATTGTGCGATGGGCTGCTGGGCGCGGCGGCGCGGGGCGATATCGGTCAACATTTTCCGGACAGCGATCCACGCTGGCGGGACTGCGACAGTCGCCTGCTGCTGCGCGAGGTGATGATTTTGGTGGGCAGTCAGGGCTGGCAACTTGGCAACGCCGATCTGACGCTGGTCGCGGAAGCGCCCAGGATGGCGCCACACATTCCCGCCATGCTCGCCTGTCTGGCAGCCGAGATGGCCTGTGAAAAGGCTCAGTTAAATATCAAGGCCACCACCACGGAGGGCCTCGGTGCTATCGGTCGCGGGGAAGGAATCGCCTGTTACGCGGTTGTGCTGCTGCACCGTTAGGGGTGGGTTCCCCTGGCCGTTTTCGGTGTTGCGCGCCGCCCCTGGAAACCATCAGGATGATCTGCCCCTGACTTTGGGAATCAGCATCGGCACGTTGTCGCGATAGGCCTCGTAGCCGGGCAGGGCCTGCACCAGATCCCGTTCCTCAAAACGAATGGCGATCAGAATGTAGGCGGTGGTGACCAGGGCGAAGACAAGGTGGGTAGTCGACATGGTGGGAATGGCCCAGAATGCGATAAACCAGCCCACATACAGGGGATGACGCACGAATTTGTACAGCGAGGGAGTGGTAAACGGGAGCGGCGTATACGGTTTGTCGAGAAAATACAGCCACACCTGCCGCAGGCCGAACAGATCGAAATGATTGATTAAAAAGGTGGACACCAGGACTAACAGCCAGCCGCAGGCAAACACGCCATAGATGATGCCCGCCAGGGTTTTGTTGGTCACCATCCAGACCGTGCCGCCCAGGGGTTGCCAGTAGTAAAAGAGAATTATCAGCGCGACGCTGGACAGTAACACATAGGTGCTTCTTTCCATCGCGGTGGGAATAATGGTGGTCCACCACCGTTTAAACCCGGTCGCGCCATCACACTGTGCTGGATGGCAAACAGGCCCAGTAACGCCATATCGATCAGCAGCGAAGGTAAAAATGGACGGATTGGCGGGCCGTCGAGTGTCTTCGGTACGGCAAATCCCCCGATGAAACCGATTGCATAAACAAACGTGGCTAAAAAAAATAATGTAACTGACCAGGCCGTACAGAAGCACCCCGAGACGAGTCGCCATACAGAAATTCCTTTTAATGTGGGACGGAGTGATTTTCCTACATTCGTTTTTAAAGTCAAGATTCTGCGGCAGGGTTCGCCATGTTACCTCGCTCACCCCGTCGCCATTGATTGCGGGGCGTTGCGCGGCGAGTTGCAGGGGTGCGAGGCGGGTTTCTGTGCGGGGCCCGGCGGGCTAGTCAAAGATACCGGTTTGAATGATATCGATGCGCTGATCGATGTCCATATCCGGGCCGAGCAACGCCTCAATAGCTTGCAGTCGATGGCGTAAACCGACGCCGGTTGCCGTCTGGATGCTTAGTCCGGGGCGGGCGTTGACTTCTAGGATCAGGGGTCCACGCGCACGATCCAGCACCATGTCGCACCCCAGATAGCCCAGATTAGTGAAGTCATAGCAGCTGGAAGCGAGGCGCAACAGGTCGCGCCAGTTGGGAATCACCAGGTCGCTAAAATCGACACCGGTATCCGGGTGAACCGATACGATGCGATTATTCTGTACGGCGCGCAGGGCTTTTCCCGAGGTGATGTCGATACCGACACCCACCGCACCCTGGTGTAAATTGGCTTTGCCGTCCGATAATTGCGTGGGGCAGCGCAGCATCGCCATCACCGGAAAACCCTTGAATATAATAACGCGAATATCCGGCAAACCCTGGTGACTGTACTTTTGCAGGAACGGATCACCGTGTACCAGGGCCTCGACAAATGCGCTGTCTGGCTTTCCGCCAAGACTGTATACCCCGCTAAGAATGTTGGAGATATCGTGGTGGACATCTCCCAGGGTGAGCACCCGTCCCCCGGGTTTTACAAAATTTTCTCCGGCGCGGCCAGTGATCACCAATATACCCTTACCCCCACTGCCGCGGGCCGGTTTTACCACGAAATCCGGTAGCGGCCCCAGAATCTGCGGAAGCTTGTTTAACAGGTAGGGAGAGTCAATCACTCCCAACAGGTCGGGAACGGAAATCTGCGCTTCTTCTGCGGCCCGTTTGGTGAGCAGCTTGTTGTCCACCAACGGATAGTATTTTCGGTTGTTGTAGCGGCTGATATAGCAGACGTTGCGTTCGTTCAGACCGAGTATGCCCTTGGCGCGCAATTTTCTGTGCTGGGTAATCCACATATGGGTGCTGTATGGCTCAGTGTGGGGGTCGGTTTAGTCCTGCATATGCCGAAAACGGCGTAATTCAGACAGACGATAGCCGGAATACTGTCCCAGCATCAGAATAATGCCCAGCACCGCCAGGAGTAACTCCGGGAAGTTGTAGGTCAGGTGTTCCACCAGGCGGTTGGTCATGCTGAGATAGGCGATCACTGCCACCAGCAGGCTGCCGCTGCCCTGCTTGGCCACCTCGCGCGGGCCATCCTCCTCCCAGGTGATCGACATGCGCTCGATGGTCCAGGCCAGAATAATCATGGGGAAGAATGTGATATTCAGCACCTGGTCGAGCCCCAGCTTGTAACTCATCACGCTGAATCCGGCCATCAAAAATACCACCATGATTAATACCGCCCCAATGCGCGACACCATCAACAGGTCGAGTCGACTGAGATAGGAGCGCAGCCATAGCCCGACCAGTACCAGCGTTACGAGAATCACTATGCCCGCCAGCAACGTGGTCTGAATAAATGCCAGGGCAATCAGTACCGGCATAAACGTACCGGAAGTTTTTAACCCGATCAGGACCCGAAAAATAACGACAACCAGTGCTCCGATTGGAACAAGTAGCAGGGATTTAAATATGTTCTGCTTTTCAATCGGCAGGCTGTAGATATTAAAATCCACCAGCGCAACCGTTTCGGCCTTGGCCATCTTGAGGGCGATATTTTTTGATGGAATCACGTTGGAAAGTATGGAAAAGCGGATTCTGGAGCTTCTGCCCCCCTCGAGATCCAGCAGCGAGTAACCACCTCGTTGCCACATAAAAAAGTTCGGCGGCAGGCCCGGTTGGCCGCTTTCAGGGTCAAAAACAACCCAGTCAGAACCGTCGTAAATCTCGATTAATTCTGTCGGTGGGTCGTTGTACTGGCGATTGCGCAGGCGCACGCCACGGATCATTTGCGCCGGGATCTCCGCTTCGGCCAGCAGTTTCAGGGCCATGTCGGCGATGGATTTTTTTGCGTTGCTGGCCAGCAACAGTCTCACGTCCTGATCCAACTGGTCGCCGTTCAGGGTCGTGAGTAGCGCCGCGGCGAACTCCTGGGGTGCACTGCTGGTGTCGCGCACACGGCGAACAATACTCACCGCCGCGGTCGCTTCCGCCTGGGTCCAGTCGGGCCTGGTCACGTCAACGGGAAAGTCGTGGGGCGGCAAGGTCAG
>JBFJMM010000130.1:0-6579 GCA_041633885.1 Porticoccaceae bacterium | reverse complement strand
GGCACCATCACCCTGTGTCAGGCGATGGCGGCACACGGGGTCAAACAGCTGGTGTTCAGCTCATCGGCCACGGTGTATGGCAAGCCCGCGCTGCTGCCCGCCACCGAGGATTTGCCCCTGTCGGCCACCAATCCCTACGGCCGCTCCAAGCTCATTATCGAGGAAATACTACGGGATCAGTACCGGGCCGACCCCGACTGGCGCATTGCCCTGTTGCGCTATTTTAACCCCACCGGCGCGCACCCCAGCGGGCTGATTGGCGAGGACCCCAACGGTGTCCCCAATAACCTGATGCCCTATATCGCCCGGGTGGCCGCTGGCGCCCTGCCGCAGTTACAGGTGTTCGGCGACGATTACGACACCGCGGACGGCACCGGTGTGCGCGATTATATTCACGTGGTGGATCTCGCCAGAGGGCACCTGCAGGCGATCCGCAAACTGGGCGCCGAGTCGGGGCGGTGCGATGCCTGGAACCTGGGCGTAGGCAAGGGGTACAGCGTGCTGGAAGTGGTGGCCACGTTTACGCGCATCAGCGGGAAAAATATCCCTTACGTCATCGGCGAACGGCGCCCCGGGGATATTGCCGCCTGCTATGCGGACCCCGGCAAGGCCGAGTCGGAACTCAACTGGCGCGCCACGCAAACCCTCGACGATATGGTGCGCGATGTGTGGCGCTGGCAAACAGATAACCCGGCTGGTTATGGCCGCTAGTACGCCCTGTTTCTGGTTGTTCTATCCCCTCCACAACGTGCTGCTAACGGTACTAGACTAGCCATGCAGATTGCTTTTATTCTGTACAAATATTTTCCCTATGGCGGCCTGCAGCGGGACTTTTTACGGATCGCCCGCGCCTGCGCCGCGCAGGGTTGCGAGATTCGCGTGTACAGTATGGACTGGGAAGGTGAACGCGAACCGGGTTGGGAAATCCGCCTGTGGCGCCCCTTTGCCGTGACTGGCCATGGCCGCAACGAGCGTTTTCAGCGTTGGGTACGCGACGACCTGGCGCGGCGTCCGGTGGACGCGGTGGTCGGTTTTAACAAGATGGCCGGGCTCGATTTATACTATGCGGCGGACGGCTGCTACGCGGAGAAAATCGGCAGCCAGCGCGGCAGCTGGTACAAACACCTGGGTCGCTACCGCCACTTTTCCCGCAATGAGCGCGCAGTGTTCGCCGCTGACGGAAATACCGAAGTGATGATGATATCCCGGGTACAGCAACCGTTCTTTGCACAACACTACGGCACGCCGCCACAGCGGTTTGTACTATTGCCCCCCGGTATCGCCCGGGATCGGCGCGCGCCCGGTAATGCACCGCAGATTCGCGCGGACTTTCGCCAGGAGTTTTCCCTGGTCGACGACGACCAACTCATACTGATGATCGGCTCGGGATTCAAAACCAAAGGACTGGATCGGGCCCTGGGCGCGCTGGCGGCGCTGCCACCCCGCCAGCGCGCGCAAACCCGCCTGTTTGTGATTGGCCAGGACAATTCACGGCGGTTTAAACTTCAGGCGGCCCGTCTGGGCATCGGCGATCGGGTCAGGTTTTTTGCAGGTCGGGACGATATTCCCCGCTTCCTGCTCGGGGCCGACCTGCTGATTCACCCTGCGTACAATGAAAATACCGGCACGGTCTTACTGGAAGCACTGGCCGCCGGGTTACCGGTGCTGTGCACGGACGTGTGCGGGTACGCCCATTACATTGCGGAAGCCGACGCGGGCGTGGTGCTGGCCTCGCCCTTTCAACAGGCCGATCTGAATCGAAGCCTCGGGGATATGCTGGCATCAAAAAAATATGTGCAGTGGCAACGCAATGCACTGACCTTTGCAGACCAGGCCGATATTTACAGCCTGCCGCAACGCGCCGCCGAGCGCATTATCGCTCGCGCTCGAGCGCATACCTCAAGTGGCACGGCCGCCAGGGTCAATACATGATCTGGCTACGCAACGATTTCAAAAAAATCTGGGGCGATGGGGACCCTTTTGCGCGCGCAAAAAACATCAAAGGAAAAATTTATCGGGAGATGTCGGACCGGCGCACACTACAATTCCAGCAGGGCGACGAGTCGTATTTTTTAAAATTGCACCTGGGTGTCGGCTGGCTGGAAATTATCAAAAACCTGATGCTGTTGCGCCTGCCGGTGCTGAGTGCGCGCAATGAATACGACGCCATTCGCCGCTGCGAGCGGGTCGGCATACACACCATGGCCCCCGTCGCCTACGGGGTAACCGGTCGCAATCCGGCGCGGCGACAATCGTTTATCGTGACAGAGGATCTGGTGGATACCATCAGCCTTGAAGATCTGTGCCGGGACTGGCCCCACAATCCGCCACCCTACTGGTTGAAAACCGCGTTAATTCATCGCGTGGCCGATATCAGTCGTCGCCTCCACGACAACGGTATCAATCACCGCGATTTTTATATCTGTCACTTCCTGCTGAAAATCCCCAACGGGGTCGCCGCGTTAACGCCCCGCGAGCTGCGCCTGTATTTGATCGACCTACACCGCGCCCAGCTGCGGGTCGACACCCCGCGGCGCTGGATCATCAAAGATATCGCCGCGTTGCATTTTTCAGCCCTGAATATTGGTCTTAGCCAGCGGGATTTACTGCGCTTCGCGCGCCGCTATACGGGATTACCATTGAAGCAGGCCATGGTCGAACACCGATGGCTTTGGCGACCGCTGCCAGGAAAGGTTGCTCAATTGCAGCGCCGTAAACAACGGTACGGTAACGCGTTATGAGCAAAGAAACTCTTGCTTTTGCGGCACTGGCGGTAATCGCAAGCCCTAAACTGGTCAGCAAGATCCGTCTGACGGCGGCAACACCTTAAATTCCGTCGACTTCGTGAACTTGTCTAATGAGATGGAAAACCGTCCGGCTATGGAAGGTTGGCCACCCGCTCCAGGGCTGCCTGAAAACCGTCCCTGATTTCAGACTTTAAAGCCTCGATATCCACCGGCTCCGGAGACCAGTTTATTTTTCGACCCAATCTGGTGTTGGTGATCGGCGCCGCCACCCCCGACTCTTTTACATAATGGATATCAATAAGATCAGCAATTATTTTTACTCTATAATCCGCACGCTTCGCATCGTCATACAGAAATACCACGGGTATGCCCATCGCAATACAGGGCATGGCACAATGAATTTTTGATGTAATAACGAGTTTCGCCCTCGTTCTGTACTGTGTCAGTAGTTCCGTTGCGAGCGCGAGTTTCAAAGCCGTGTTTGTTATTGGTAAGCGCACTTTGGCCTGATCCACGGTAATTGCTTGCCTGCGAATTTGTTTGGGAATTGCATAGCGCGCCTTTTTTCCGACTCCGACCATAAATACTTCGCCGTTTTGCGGAGGCGCCTCGCGCCGCGGCATAGTCAGCGTGACACAGCGACTGTAGTACACCTCAACACCATGACTGGCCAGCACCTCCATGGTACCTCTGTCCCTGCAACCGATGGGTTGCCATTGCTTTAGATAGGCGATCCCGGCATCGGAGCAAATGGCTTTTTGTGCGTGAGGTGCAACGTGAAACGCGAAAAATACCGGTTTGACGGCGGGAGATGGAGGCCAGTGATCGGTATTCATAAAGAATCCGTTCAGGGGAATAACGCAAGGCTCCGCCACCTGGTCAAGGGCCTCACGCGACACATACCCGTCAACCCCGGGCAGCAATGCGCTGACCGCCAGCGTTTGAATATCGTCCCCCAGATTAAAAAACCGCTCGAATACGCTGCCCGTATACTCCAGCGCGCAATATTTTTTCATTTGTGTTTCTGGACCCCTTGTTTTAAGCCGTTTTTTACAAATATACGGGCGATATTTTTGACAATACGCCGCGATCGTCTGATGAAACTGTTTGCAATTTTTGGACGCTCAGCAATATGTCGCCACGCATTATATACGTCCGTGTTAGCGAGGCCCGCGAACTGTAATGAAGCCAGGTTATCCCGAGCAAAGATTGCCAGGGATTCGTCGTATATAACAAGCTTTTTGATGGCCCCAGGGTCCAGTATATCAGGGAAAGTCCGTGCCTTTTCGAGCTTACCGCAAGCATATAGACTTGTCATGGTTCTCAGGCACTTTTCACAGCAGCCGCAATTGTACGATCCTTCCACGCGCTCCCAGCAGACCCGCAAATGATCCAGCGCCAAAGCGCTCTCCCCGATTGTTTCTATCTTTCGTGCTCTGCCTGCTTCACAACCATCATGTATCACTTCCAGTTGTTCATCTGAAAACAGCGGGTCCGTATCGGGATGTGATCCCCAGGGCATCAAATGAGCACTATCGAAGGACGATGGTATGTACAGGCGATCGAGGTAGTCGCTTAGCTGCCGCGCGACCGCGCCGAGCCCAAAACCGTGCCCGTGCAATCCCCAACGGCCAGAGTCCCTGATGATCCTCGCACAGTTGGTCTCGATTTCTATAAACCGAACACCGGTAGCGTTTTCGATGGCCCGACCCATGGCAGTGATCGCGCGGCGACGCGGTGTATCCGTCAGTTTCACGTCGTAACCGTGGACGTATATCAGGTCAGTAATGTCGCTGCGATTTTTCAGGAACGTGTAGAAAGAGTCGACACCACCGGTAAAAAAGCTACCTACTCTGCCGCTCCTTGATCCGTTAGCTACAACAGCATCATCTGCTCTGATGGCAATTTTTTTATAGTCTGGGAACCAGTCACTAAATATATCGACCAAACGCTGTTGATTGTGGATAAAGGTGGACGAGACCGCACCCGAAACGTAAATATCTGTGCCTGTGCGCATCCCCCCGAGGGCCGCCAACGCGACCGCCGACTCAACACTGGCATTCAGCGGTACCTTTTCCGCAGCAAAGTACAGCTGGTTACCTCGGCCATTGATATCGAGGTGGTACTCCACCCGATCACCCCTGGTAACCCCACTTTTTACCGCGATTCGATTGATCGGGCCGGTAGTTCCTGGCATTTCGCGTCCTTCCCTGGATGGTAGGAATGCTTTACTCTAGAGCGCCTAATCAAAGTCTCGCGGTGATCCCTGTCACATATCAGCAAAAGTACGGGCAAGACAGGGCGATGTATAAGGTGTCGGCGGGAGTGACTTTAACCGCTCCCCGGTCCTCTCCGCAACCGGATAATACGCAAGGACGACCAATGGGCGAAATGGAACCGATGTTCAGCGTGATCATACCCACTTATAACCATGCTCACACCCTGACACGGGCGATTGGATCAGTGCTCAACCAGGGCAATGGCGATTACGAACTGATCGTAATCAACGATGGTTCCACCGACGAAACCGACCGGGTAGTGACCCAGCTCCGACAACGTTACCCGAACCGCATCGCCTATTGCAAACAGGAAAACAGTGGCGCCGCCGCCGCACGCAATCGCGGCATAGACGCGAGCATTGGGCGCTATCTGGTCTTTCTGGACGCCGACGACGCGTTGACCGATTCCGCACTCGGGTATTTTCGCGACACCATTACAAGTCATCCAGATTCTGGCATATTGATAGGTGGGCATACATCGGTTGGCACTAAAAACGGTTCGGCACACGAATGGTATCACCCACCAGGGACACTGCGTAAGGACGCCAAATCCCGATTGCAGGCCTACCTTCTCGACAAAACGATCACCATTGCACACGGTGCCTGCGCGATCCGCCGCGATGTATTCGACCACTATAAGTATCCTTCAAAGTTTAAAAATAGTGAGGATATACCCGTTTTCTCCTACGCCCTGGCAAACTTTTCCGCCACCGTAATCGACCGGCCCATTGCCCTGATCCATAAACACCCGGACAGCCTGCGTCACAATGTGGATTATGCCCGTGGGGTGGGGGTGAACCTGCTGGTAGAGGAGATATTCGCGCCAGAGCGAATGCCGGGCAAACTACAATCCTTGAAAAGGCCCTTCCGGGCGCAACGCAACCTGTCACTGTCCCGGACATGCTATATCGCCGGTGACTATAGTGCCTGTCGTTCATTTTACTGCAATGCCCTACGCAACGACTGGCGCGTACTGTTCAAGTGGTCCTACCTTAGCAAAGTTGTACGCGCCCTTGTTAAAAGCCGGGCAAAGAACCGCGTGGATAAACCAGTGTAATCCTCCTGCCTGGGTGTGCCAACGAATCAGGAGTTATATAATCACTCGTTCAACCGGGGCACATCGCGACCAGCAGGGCGCATTTTCGGCGCACCGTCCGTTGCGCTTGAGCAGGCTAACAAGCAGGCGGCAGCTTTATCAGTTGGTTTAGTCAGATAGCGTGGAAATTGTTTTATGTTGAGCATCACAGGGCGCACTGGCCCCTACCTGAAGAGCAGAAAGTTACGCAGAGAAAAGCCACAGGTCTGGTTGTTGCCGTCGGCCCGGCTGGGTTATATACAAATACCAAAGGTCGCGAGCCGATCCATTCGCGCCAGCATTATCGAAATGGCGCGGGATGAAATAACCATAGATACGGATCGCCAAGATATAGCAGATAAGGCCGTGGAGGAGCTGTTCAGCCGCCATGTGGCGCGCAAACAATTGGCAAAACTGCCTGGCGACTATTTCTTGTTCGCTTTTGTTCGCAACCCCCTTACCCGCCTGTATTCGGCTT
>JBFJMM010000129.1:0-6629 GCA_041633885.1 Porticoccaceae bacterium | reverse complement strand
TTGAGGCAATTGGCGAGATCGACCACCTCGGGTTCGCGCGCCGCATTTTCGATAATTGTGGTACCCCGCGCCAGGGTCGCAGCCATCATCAAATTTTCGGTGCCCCCCACCGTTACCATATCCATACAGATATGTTTTCCCTCCAGCCGTTTTTTTACCCGCGCCTTGATATAACCCTCTTCCACATCGATTTCGGCGCCCATCATCTCCAGACCGCGCAGATGCTGATCCACCGGGCGGCTACCGATGGCACAACCGCCGGGAAACGATACTGTGGCTTCGCCGAAGCGTGCCAGTAACGGCCCCAATACCAAAATCGAGGCGCGCATGGTTTTAACCAGTTCGTAGGGCGCCACGCAGGTATGAATGGTACTGGCATCCACCTCGATCTGCATTTTTTCATTCAACACCACACTGACACCCATGCAACCGAGCAACTCGATCATGGTGGTGATGTCGTGCAGGTGGGGAATGTTCGATATGGTCACCGGACCATCGGCCAGTAACGTTGCCGCCAGAATCGGCAGCGCGGAGTTCTTGGCGCCGGAGATACGGATTTCGCCGCGCAGCGGCACGCCGCCTGAAATTAACAGTTTATCCATGGAAAGACCTTACAGACCGTTACCGTCGCGCCGCTCACCGGCAGCGAACCTAACGTGTGACTAATTGGATTGCGGCTAATTGTTTCGACTGGCTTGCCACTCCGCAGGGGTGTAGGTTTTCATATTCACGGCATGAATATCACCCGAGGCGATGGCTTCCCGCAGCACCGCATACACTCGCTGCTGTCGTTGCACCGGGCGCAAGCCGTCGAAAACCTCCCCGATAACGGTGATATCCACGTGATTACCAGCGGCGCTGACCATCACCTCGCACCCGGGAAAGCTGCCATTGAGCAAATTTTCAATGTGGGGCGTCTGCATGCTTACCTCGCCACCCAGCGCGCAATCTTCATACCGGCTCCGGCACCCAGCCGAGGATCACCTGATCGATATCGCCGCTATTTTTCTGCACGGCCTGGGCAAACTGGTTGCGAAACGTTTTGCCCAAATTTATCCCATTGATAATGACATTAATAATTTTCCACTGACCGTCTTTACCCAGCCCCATGGTGTATTCGAGGGGATGGACAGCGTCGCGGCCATGAATTTTTTGTACCACCGAGACTCTGCGCTTGTCGCCCACCGGCTCACTGGTGGGCACCACAACGATCTTTTCATTACTGTAGCTCAACAGGCCGCGGCCATAGGTTTCCACCAGGCCGCGATGAAACGCCTCGGCAAACTGGCGACGCTGCTCCGCGGTTGCGGTTTTGCGGTACTGCCCCATGACATTTAGCGCGATCCAGTCAAAATCGATAACTTTTACCAGTGTGCCGTCCATCAGCGCAAAAAATTCATCGATATTTTCTTCCACTGCCGCGCCACTGTATTTGGCACGGTACGCCTCGATATGACTCAGCACCTCGCGAGTCACCCCGTCGACAAGCTGATAGGGATCGGCTGTCGTTAGTTGCGCCTCTACCGCTTCGGCGGCGACCGCACTGTGCGCCATGACAGAACCGCACCATATCAGCGCCGCGGTTACTCCCCACTTTTGCATTTGCGACATCATTGTATTTCTGGCTCCCAGCTTGAACCGACCTGTCGGCTCTCGGTTTTGGTTGTATGCGCCCGGTCGTAACGATTTAACACCGCGACCGCGCGGCACCGAATGTTAGACCTGAGTCGGGCCCATCGGTGCCCTCCTGCGCGGCCATAAAAATGCTGACGTCAGGAGCTGCGCACTATACCATTGACGGACTTTATTGCGAAATATTCAACCATGAAAACCCGTCGTGAAAGCCGTACCAAATGCTAGAACTGGCACCCGCCGTTGCGGCCCTCGCTGCGGGACTCGCCTGCCTGATCTGGGGTGCAGACCGCTTTATAGCGGGCAGCGCTGCTGCGGCTCACAACCTGGGCGTGGCACCGATCGTCATCGGCCTGACGGTGGTTTCCATCGGCACCTCGGCACCCGAGATAACCGTATCGATTAGCGCCGCACTCCACGACGCAGGACAGATTGCCGTCGGTAACGCACTGGGCTCCAACATCGCCAATGTAGCGCTGGTGCTCGGCGTCACCATACTGATCACGCCGATTACCACGCCCCGCCACCTGCTGACCACGGAAGGGCCCGTACTGTTGTTGGTGACCGCCGGTGCGGGGATCTGCCTCTACGATGGACTCATCGATCGCCTCGAGAGCCTGCTGATGCTGGTGGCGCTGGCCGTGCTGATCTGGGCCACCCTGTTTTTCAAACGCCTCACCCCCGCCCTGGAAAAAACCGAGCTGGAAGAGGAAATACCGGATATGGCCATGCCCACAGCGGTGCTGTGGTTCTGCGTCGGCCTGAGCGTCATGCTGGCCGGTGCCGAGGTATTGGTCTGGGGGGCAAAAGCGATCGCGACCCAGGCAGGCCTGAGTCAGCTGGTGATCGGCTTGACGGTGGTTGCGGTGGGCACCAGCCTGCCAGAACTCGCGGCGTCAATGGTGAGCGCCAGACGAGGGCACCACGCCATCGCTATCGGCAATATATTTGGCTCTAACCTGTTCAACCTGCTGGCGGTGATGCCTGCGGCGGGCGTTGTGGCCCCCATTTATCTCGAGACCGCAATCTTTTACCGGGACTACCTGACCATGGCCGGATTGACCCTGTTGATGGTGCTGGCGGTGGCGATTATGCATCGAAAACACGGCCCGCAACCGACTGCACCGAGACGGCTGTCCCGCGGGTTTGGGGGATCGTTGCTGGCCCTGTACGCTCTTTATTATCTGATTCTGTTCGCGCCCGGCTGACCTGAGACACAGTCGTCGTTATACTTAGCGCCAATTCGTACCCGGATCCAAGATGAGCAACTGCGACTTTCTTACTCCCGCCAAACGCACCGTGCGCATGGAAGCGGAGGCCATACAACTGCTGGAAAGTCGCATCGCGGCCAGCTTTACGCGGGCCTGCGAGTTGATCTTGCAGTGCCGCGGTCGCACCATCGTCACAGGCATGGGAAAATCCGGACATATCGCCAACAAAATTGCGGCCACTCTGGCCAGCACCGGGTCCCCCGCTTTCTTTGTTCACCCCGGCGAAGCGAGTCACGGCGACCTCGGCATGATCACCGGCAACGACGTGGTGATCGCCATTTCCAATTCCGGCACAACCCTGGAAATTATCACCCTGCTGCCCCTGATCAAGCGCCTCGGCATACCCCTCATCAGTATGACCGGTGATCCGCTGTCGACGCTGGCCAGGGCCGCGGAGGCTAATCTCGACGTCAGCGTCACCAGCGAAGCCTGTCCCCTCGGGCTGGCGCCCACCACCAGCACCACCGCATCCCTGGTTATGGGGGACGCCCTGGCGATCGCGCTGCTCGAAGCGCGCGGCTTTACGGCCCAGGACTTTGCGTTTTCACACCCCGGCGGCGCGCTGGGCAGAAACCTGTTATTGAAAGTCGAAGACGTGATGCACGGTGGTCGCGAGATACCGCGCGTCAGTCCGCAAACGCCACTGCGCGAAGCCCTGCTGGAAATGACCGGCAAGGGATTTGGCATGACCACCGTTGTCGACAGCGACAACACCCTGCTGGGCATATTCACCGACGGCGACTTGCGGCGTGTGATTGACCAGAATCGGGACATCAATACTGTTGCGGTGGGCGAGGTGATGACCCACAACTGCAAAACCGTGCGCGCCAACATGCTGGCGGCGGAGGCACTGCGCATTATGGAAGACAATAAAATCTCCGCGGTGGTTGTCGTCCAGGACCGACAGCCGCTCGGCGTGCTGCATATGCACGACATACTGCGCGCCGGAGTCGCCTGAATTATGGGCGAAGTAGACAGGGCGCTGCAGGCGGCACAGGCCATACGCCTGGTGGTCCTCGACGTGGACGGCGTGCTTTCCGATGGCCGCCTGTATTACAGCGAGGACGGTGGCGAGTTGAAGGCATTCCACATACGCGATGGTCTCGGCATCAAGTTACTGCAACGCAACGCCATACAGGTGGCCATTATCACCGGCCGCAGCTCTCAACTTCTGGCGCGCCGCGCGCAGGAATTAGGGATTGGGATCGTCATCCAGGGTCGCGACGATAAGCTCGCCGCCCTGCAGGAACTACTGACGGATCACCCCCATCCCCTGGAACAGGTCGCCTACATGGGTGACGATCTCCAGGACCTCCGGGCGATTCGCGCCGTCGGACTGGGCATGACCGTCGCCGACGCGCACCCGGTGGTCGCGCAACACGCCCTCTGGCAAGCGACCCGTCCCGGAGGCGGGGGCGCAGTGCGCGAAGCCGCCGAATTTATTCTCCAGGCACAGAACAGACTGGCGCCCACTATCGCGGACTATTCGTAGATGAAAAATATTTTCGCGATTGTTCTACTGCTTACGGGAGTTGGCGCTTTCCTGGTGTTCTGGGACTCCCAGCCCGATGTGTTTTTGAAGAAAAAATCGCAAACGACACAAGCGTTACCCCCCGCGGACAGCTTTATGGTCGAGACCGTCACCCGCAAGTTTGGCGATCACGGCGGTGAGACTTACCACCTGACTGCCGACGCAGGACGCTACTATCAGGACAAGGATCTGTTTGAAATGGATAACCCCCGATTAATTGCCTATCAACTGAAGAACGGCGCACAACCCTGGCGCCTGGAGGCCGACAGCAGTCAAATTTTTGACGGTGGCGAAAAATTGATTCTCAACGGCGATGTGTACGCGTGGCAAGTTGTTGGATCCGGTAAAAACGAGATGAAAACCTCCCGGCTAACTTTTTTTCCACAAAAAAATCAGGCCCAAACCGACCGGCCGGTCACCCTGCTCGCGCCCAATAACCGCACCACTGCGGTGGGTTTGAGAGCGGACTTTGAGAGCCATACCTATCAACTTCTGTCACGGGTGAGAAGCACACGCCATGGGTTATAACCGTTCCCTGATTTTTCTGTTGGCAATCATCTGGGGCTGGCCCCAGCTGGCTTTGGCATTACCGTCGGATCGGCAAAAGCCCATTGTGATCGAATCGGATCGCGCCCAGCACAACGACAAAACCGGCGTGACCATCTATCAGGGCAGTGTCGTCATCATCCAGGGCACGATTCGCATCAGGGCGGACAAGGTCTCGGTTAACGCGGTAGGTAACAAAGTGACCAAGATAGTCTGTTCCGGGAAGCCGGCACGCTATCAGCAGCAACCCAGGGCCGATGCCAAGCTGGTCATGGCGCAGGCCAATACCATCGAATACCATCTCAGCCAACATGCCATTACGCTGCTCGGCGCCGCCAGCCTCGAACAGGAAGGCTCGACCCTGAAAGGGGAACGCATCCATTACGACCTGCAGGCGGAACTGGTGGAAGCGACCGGTAGTGCTACCGGCAACCGGCGCATCCAGATGGTCATTCCACCACAAAAAACCGAAGGGGCGGAATAATGGCCGTACTCCAGGCCCAACATCTGGCCAAAAGCTACAAAAACCGCGGCGTGGTGAACGACGTTTCCCTGACCGTTGCCAGCGGCGAAATCGTCGGCCTGCTGGGCCCCAACGGCGCGGGCAAGACCACCTGCTTTTACATGATTGTCGGCCTGATCAGGCAGAATGACGGACATATCATTATCGACGACGAAGACATCACCAACCTGCCCATGCACGGCAGAGCCCGTCGCGGAATCGGCTACCTGCCCCAGGAACCTTCGGTATTTCGCAAGCTCAGCGTGGCCGACAATATTTTGGCGATCCTCGAGACTCGCAAGACCCTCAGTCGGGCAGAGCGCCTGGAAAAGCTCGACAGCCTGTTACAGGAATTCCACATCACCCATATCCGCGACAGCCTGGGAATGAGTCTGTCCGGGGGCGAGCGCCGCCGGGTGGAAATCGCCCGGGCGCTGGCCATGGAACCTGCCTTCATGCTGCTGGACGAACCGTTTGCCGGGGTAGATCCCATTTCGGTGAATGATATAAAGGAAATCATTCGCCATCTGCGGGAAAAAGGCATCGGTATTTTGATTACCGACCACAATGTGCGCGACACCCTCGATATCTGCCAACGCGCCTATATCGTCGACGACGGGACCGTCATCGCCGACGGTGAGCCACCGGCTATTCTGGCCGACCCGACAGTGCGACGGGTGTACCTGGGAGAACACTTTACGTTGTAAATTGACACACTGACCACCTGAGTGGGCACGCAACTTGCAGGGGATCATTGCGCCCACCCCACGGCCGGACTACACTTAACCCGGCATAAGACAACGCGCCCTCACCAGGCGCCTGAAAATTTGGTCAGTTATGGAATTTGAATTGCCATGAAGCAGGGTCTGCAACTTCGCATTGGTCAGCAGTTGACCATGACCCCGCAGCTGCAACAGGCTATCAAACTGCTGCAGTTATCGTCCCTGGATTTGCAACAGGAAATCCAGCAGGCGCTGTACTCCAATCCCCTGCTGGAAATGGTGGAAGAAGTCGAACACCAGCAGGAACAACAGCAGCAAAAAGACCAGCAGAAAGATCGCGGTGACGACGAAACAGAGAGTCGCGCTCTGGAATCCGGGTCGCTGCACGAAGAGTGGAACAAGGAGATTCCCGAGCAGCTTACCGT
>JBFJMM010000128.1:0-6728 GCA_041633885.1 Porticoccaceae bacterium | reverse complement strand
GTGAATCGTTACAGCGTCCCGGGTCGCGAACAGCGCGATGGGGCGGTGAAAAACTTCCTGGTGTCTGTCCTTTTTGATTCTCGCTCGTGCTGTCCGTCTGATTCTGGTTATTTGATGTCGGCTGACTGACATCAGCACTGGTTTGAGCGGAACGCAAATACGCCCGCGATAGTAGCGCAATGCCACCGGGATAACAATTCAGGGGAGATGGGGCAGCCGCGGTTCGCGCGGCTCTGTCGCCGGGTTTTTTCGAGTGGGCTGGGCGACGTGGGCCAGAATCGGCCGACAGATATGCTGCGCATGCCTGTTGAGTGCCAGGGCGTTAGTGGGCAGAATTAGCAATTCTGTACTCTGAGCGTGCGGCGGAACCGGATCATATGGAATGGCTTGGCATGAACGGGATTGGTGGGCGGAATACGCACAACACACCGAGTGGCGCATCGAGTCCAAAGATACTGCTGCTGGCATTGTGTGCCGGGCTGCTAGTGCTCGGGCTACAGGGTTATCTCGATAGTCGTATCCTCGCGGGCGGTCAGGTCCCGTCAGGTCTGAGTGCGGAAGCCAGTGGGGGTGTACAGGCCGAGACGCTGGACCTTGCAGCGATTATAGCTCTGAATATGATGGGTGGCGCGACCAACGCCGCGGCGAGTGTCGCGACCACGGAAACCATTCCCGATACCCGCCTTGATCTGCAATTGCACGGTATTTTTGCCAGTAACGGTGAACGTCTCGCGGGCGCAGTGATCGCGCAGGCGCGTGGCGAGTCGGGGTTTTACCGTATCGGTGACGAAATCGCCGACGATGTCAGTCTCCATGCGGTGGCGGTGGACAGCGTGGTGCTGAGGCGCGGCGGCGCCCTGGAAACCCTGCGTTATCCGGATAAAAACGCCGCCGTCGAGAATGACTCGCGTCTTGCGCAGCGCCGGGTGCGGGGAGACAATGGGGTGCGACAAGGGGAGCCGGTCGCCGAGACCGGGGGCAATGCGTCCGGTGAGGAAACCAACCAGCGTGCCACAAAATTGCGCGAGCGTTTGCAGCGGCTGCGCCAACGCAGCGCCGAGTAGGGCGAATTTCACAATAATATTCAGGGACAGATTATGCGCATAAGAACCTTAATTCTGTTGGCGATGTTGCTGTCGATGTACCACCTGCCCCTGGGGGCGGTGGAGGCTGTCAACGACGGGGACGAAACGGTAACCCTTAGTTTGCAGGATGCGGAAATCGAAGACCTGGTGCGCTGGGCCGGTCAGGTCACAAACAAAACCATTATTGTCCACCCCAATGTGAAGGGTCGGGTGACCGTGCTGGCTGGCGAGCCAATGACCCGCGAGGAAGCCTACCAGGTATTTTTGTCGGTGCTGCAGGTGCACGGTTTCAGCGTGATTGATGCGGGCGATGCACTCAAGGTGATTCCCGCCCAGCAGGCCAAGGAAAACGATGTGCCACTCCTCGAAACCGGCAGCGCCGGGCAGGAAGATATGGTGGTGCGCATCGTTAAGGTCACAAATATCTCGGCGGTGGAGGTGGTTAATCTGGTGCGCCCGATGGTGCCGCAGTTTGCCCATCTCGCCGCCTACCCCCCCACCAACGCCATTTTAATTGCCGCTAGCGCGGGAAAAATTGATCAGATTGCGCGGATTGTGGATCGGCTCGATCAGGTGGGTTCCATCGATATCGAATTATTACCACTGCAGTTTGCCAGCGCCCGTCAGGTGGCGGACGTGGTCGGCAAACTACTGCCCGGTGGTGGGCAGCCGAGTCAGGGTGCGGAGGCGAAGGGGCTGACCATTGCGGTGGACGAGCGCTCCAACAGCCTGCTCCTGACCGGGGATCCGGTGACCCGCCAGCAGATCAAGGCCCTGGTACAGCGTCTCGATCAGCCCCTCAGCGGCGATGGCAATACCCAGGTGATCTATTTGCAGTATGCCAAGGCGGAAGATCTGGTACCCATCCTGGAAAGCGTCAGCGGTAGTGTGCAGAAGGGCGAGAAGGATCAGCGCCTCGCCGATGTGGACGTCAATATTCGCGCCAATGAATCCCTCAACGCGCTGATTATTACCGCGCCGCCGTCGCTGCAAAATGCCATGCGCGGGGTGATCGGCAAACTCGATGTGCGGCGCGCACAGGTGCTGGTGGAAGCGCTGATTGTCGAAGTTAATGAAGATCTGGCCAACGACCTGGGCGTGCAGTGGCAATCCAATTTGACCCCGAATCAGGAATCGGTGTTCGCCGGTTTTTCCGCGATTCCGCCCACGGTGTCGCCGCTCACCTTCGACAGTTCCACCAGTACGGTGACGCTGGGCAGTGGCCTGTCCCTCGGCTATTTTCGCGGTGGCACGTTGCGCGCGATTATTCAGGCCCTGGAAGGGGAGACCAATGCCAACATCCTGTCCACACCGACGATTCTTGCCCTGGACAATGAAGAAGCGCAGATTCTGGTGGGTTCCAGTGTGCCGTTTATCACCGGGTCGCAGAAACGCGAGGGGGACAACGATCCGTTCCAGACCATTCAGCGTCAGGACATCGGTGTCTCGTTGAAAATAAAACCGCGCATCAACACCAACAATTCTGTGACGCTGGATATTGAACAGAAAGTGGAAAGTATTGCGCAAAGCACCGTGCAGACGGCGGATATCGTGACCAATAAACGCGAAATAAAAACCCGGGTGCTAATCGACAACGATCAGGTGTTGGTGCTGGGTGGTTTGATTCGCGATGAAATTTCCGAATCCGAATCCAAAGTGCCGTTGTTGGGCTCCGTGCCGATTATCGGACGGGTGTTTAGAAGTACGTCGAGCACTGTGGTCAAGAAAAACCTGATGGTATTTATCCATCCGGTAATTTTGCGCGATAACCGCAGCAGTAACGACGCCACTCGCGCCCGCTACGAGCAGATGCGCGACAATCAGAAACAGTTTGGCGATCGGGTCGAAACCTATTTTGTACCCGGCCCATTGCCCCTGTTGCCAGACTGGGTCGATGCACCGCCGCCCACAGCGGTCACGCCGGGTGATGCACAGTCCGCGGTGAAAGACTCCCCGCAGGCGGTGCCGGTTCCCGACGCGCCCAGCACAACCGAGTCCGGGCCGCAGCCGTGAACCATCACGGGGTGCCGGCCCATACCCGGCCCCTGTTGCCGTTTGGGTTCGCCAAGCGCCACGGTGTGGTGCTGCTCAATGAGGGTCAACAGCCGCGCCGCGCGCTGTGTAAAAAGCTGCCAACACTCGCGCTCATAACGGAAATCAGGCGTTTCGCCGGCGAGCCGGTGGCGGTGGAGGTGACCGACGACGAGACATTTCAGCGCTATATCGGTAGCACCTACGAACAGCATAGTGATACAGCCATGGCCATGGTGGCCGATATCGGCGAGGACCTGAACCTGGAGCGGCTGGCCGCCGCGGTGCCGGAAACCGAGGATCTGTTGGAGCAACAGGAGGACGCACCAATCATCCGCCTGATTAATGCCATTCTCGCCGAGGCGATCAAGCAACAGGCCTCGGATATTCATGTGGAAATTTACGAAACGCGGCTTGCCGTTCGCTTTCGCACCGACGGCGTGTTGCGCGATGTGGTGGAACCGCGGCGTGCCCTGGCGCCATTGCTGGTGTCCCGTCTGAAGGTCATGGCGCGGCTCGATATCGCCGAGAAAAGAGTGCCCCAGGACGGGCGTATTTCCCTGCGTCTGGGTGGTCGCGACGTGGACGTGCGCGTGTCCACCATGCCCACCTCCTACGGCGAGCGGGTGGTATTGCGCCTGCTCGACAAACAGGCGGGGCGTATGGATCTCGCGGCGCTGGGTATGGCAGAGCAGGATTTGCACCACTGCGACCGGTTGTTACGGCTGTCCCATGGCATTTTTCTGGTAACCGGACCCACCGGGTCGGGCAAGACCACCACGCTGTATGCGGGACTGGGGCGCATTAACGACCGCAAAATGAATATTCTGACTGTCGAAGATCCGGTCGAGTACCATCTGGAAGGCGTCAGCCAGACCCAGGTCAACGTCAAGGCAGGCATGACGTTTGCCCGCGGCCTGCGGGCCATTTTGCGTCAGGACCCCGACGTGGTGATGGTGGGAGAGATTCGCGATCTGGAGACCATGCAGATTGCGGTGCAGGCCAGCCTGACTGGACACCTGGTGCTATCGACCTTACATACCAACACCGCGACCGGGGCAGTGACGCGCCTCATCGATATGGGTGTGGAGCCCTTTCTACTGGCGTCCAGTCTGGTGGGGGTGCTGGCGCAACGGCTGGTGCGGGTGTTGTGTCTGGACTGCCGCGAGGGTTATACCCCGGACGGTGCGGAGTGCGCGTTGCTGGGTATTCCCGCAACGCCGCCGGTACGGTTATATCGTGCCTCCGCCCATGGCTGTGACAGCTGTCACCACCAGGGCTACAGTGGGCGCACGGGTATCTACGAACTGGTGGTAGTGGACGCCCGGCTGCGGGAATTGATTCACGACCAGGCGTCGGAGGCGGCGCTGGTCAATTACGTGCGTACCCGTGGGGCGTCGATACGGGCGGATGGCTGCCGTAAGGTAGTGGCGGGTATTACCGCGGTTGAAGAAGTCTTGCGGGTCACTCAGGAGGAGTAGTCTGAACTGGCACACGCAGTTGCAGGAACCATAATCGGAATCGACCATGCCGGCCTTTGACTATATTGCGATCGACGCCCAGGGCAAGCGGCGCAAGGGCGCGTTGGAAGGGGACAGCGCGCGCCATATTCGCCAGCAGTTACGGGAGCGGGCGCTGACGCCCCTGGCGGTGGCGTTGGCAGACGAAAAGCCCATGACCCTGCACCGCCCGCTATTTGGCCAGCAGCTGGGCATTCGTCAGTTGGCGCTGATGACGCGCCAATTGGCGGCCCTGGTACAGGCTGGGATGCCGCTCACCGAGGTACTTGGAGCGGTCGCGGAACAGAGCGAGTCGGCCCGTGCGCGGCGCATTGTGACGGCGTTGCGGGCGCGGGTGCGGGAGGGCTATAGCCTCGCCCATGCGCTGGCGGATTTCCCTGGGACATTTGATCGCCTGTTTCGCGCTACGATTGCCGCGGGGGAGCAGTCGGGGTATCTGGATCGCGTGCTGGCTCAGCTCGCGGATTACATTGAACAGAGCCACGAATTTCGACAAAAGGTCCAGCTCGCACTGATTTATCCGGTGTTACTGGTGGTGCTGTCCTTCGCGATTGTGACCGGGCTGATGGTCTACGTGGTGCCCGATGTCATCAAGGTGTTTATTGGCACCGGGCAGCCGCTACCCGCTCTGACGCGGGGGCTGGTGGCACTCAGCGATTTTGTGGTGGCGTGGGGCTGGCTGGTGGCACTGCTGGCAATTGCGTTGAGCGCGGGATTTCGCGTCGCCCTGCGCAATCCCGACTGGCGGCGCGGGCTGCACCGACGCTATTTACGCTGGCCCCTGGTGCGTAGATTGAGTCGTGGTGTGAACGCCGCCCGTTACATCAACACCCTCAGTATTCTGACCCAGAGCAGTGTACCCCTGGTGGATGCCATGCATATTGCAGGGGACGTGGTGGGTAACGACTATATGCGCGAGCAGGTGGGCGTGGCGCGACGCCAGGTCAGCGAGGGCGCGTCATTGTACGATGCGCTGGGCGCGACCGGCTGTTTTCCGCCGATTATGCTGCACATGATTGCCAGCGGTGAAGCCAGCGGTGAACTGGATGCCATGCTGGCGCGCACCGCCAATCAGCAACAGCGGGATTTGCAGGTGCTGGTGGCCACCCTGGTCGCCCTGTTTGAGCCCTTGATGTTGTTGGCCATGGGGGCGGTGGTGATGCTGATCGTGCTGGCCATTCTGCTACCCATACTGAGTTTGAATCAATTGGTTGTGTAGCCGCCCGACGGCGACGCATGCGGCCCCGCCGACACACTGACGAGCGTTTAAAAGAGGAGTAAACCAACCATGAATAGCGCCAGTTCCCGGTCGGCTAATTATCGACCCGCCAGAGGTTTTACCCTGATTGAGATTATGGTGGTGATCGTGATTCTCGGGGTGCTGGGGGCACTGGTGATACCGAATATTATCGGTCGCACCGGCGAGGCCCGGGTCACCGCTGCGAAGAGCGATATGCGCTCCATAGCCAACGCGTTGGATTTGTATAAGCTCGATAACTTTAATTATCCCAGTACCGACCAGGGTTTGCAGGCCCTGGTGACACAACCGAGCGGTTTTCCCGAAGCCAAAAACTGGAATCCAGACGGGTACCTGAAAAAACTACCCAGGGACCCCTGGGGTAACGATTACCAGTACATCAGCCCGGGGCGCAACGGTCAGTACGACCTGTTTTCTCTAGGATCAGACGGTCGGCCGGGGGGTGAAAAAGAAGCAGCGGACCTGAACAATTGGGAATTATGACGGGCGTTCCAGGTGCCCGGCGCCAGCGCGGTTTTACGCTGCTGGAGTTGTTGGTGGTAGTGGTGATTATCGGCGTGATGGCCGGCGCGGTATTACTCAGCACCGGTGATCGTCGCGTGGGGGAGCTGCGGGATCAGGCCGATCGCCTGTTTACCTTGTTGCGCTGGTGCGCGGACGAAGCATTGCAACAGCGCGTCGAGTTGGGACTGGTGAGCGACGAGTCGGGTTACCGCTTGCTGGAGTGGTCGAGCCGGGCGGGACGTTGGGATGCGCCGACCGTGGCGGATGTTCCCGCCGCGGTGAAATTGCCCGAGTATTTGCGGCTACAGGTGCAAGTGCAGGGTGAGCAGG
>JBFJMM010000127.1:0-6758 GCA_041633885.1 Porticoccaceae bacterium | reverse complement strand
CAGGTGAAATTGAAGACGCCCTGTCGCGCCACGCGGCGGTGGCTATGTCTGCGGCCATTGGTGTGCCCGACCCGGTGCGTACCGAAAGCATCAAGGCGTTTATTATTCTGGCTGAAGGTTATAGCGCCAGTGAAGAACTGGAAAACGATATTCGCCAGATGGTGCGGGAGCGCCTGGCCCAGCACGAATATCCGCGGGAGTTCGAGTTTGTGACGAGCCTGCCGATGACGACCACGGGGAAAATCCAGCGCCGCGAGTTGCGGCTGCGGGAGGCGGCGAAACGGGAAGACCAATAAGTACGATTTTCGCTGCCGTCTTTAACCCATGTTCGTTGACAGAAAAACGTCATTTTTTCGCGGTGATCCTGTAGCACAAAAAAACGGGCAGCGTGGGCTGCCCGTCGTGCCATCGCACAGTTTAGCGTAGCAACGAACCTGTACCGAGTGCGCGCACCCCGGATGTTATTCCACCCACACCGCCACCGATCGAGGAGCCCAGTGTGGTATTTGCGCTGCCTCCACCGGTACTGCTGAAGCCGACATCCGAGTGCATCGTTTGCCGGGTGTTGAGATTCAGACGCTGCGTGTCCGCGGTGAGGCCCGCACTGATGTCGGCCTGTGCCCTGCCGTTCACGACCAGTTCCGGCGTTGGCACTGATGTAGCCGCCGCTGCTGGCACCGCACCGTCAACAGGCAGCGCAGGCAATGCCAATCCGCTCGCGGACACCGGGGTAGTTTCCGCTAATTCCACCTGGCCAAGCACCGATTGGGACAGTCCGGCGGCTCCGCTGGCGAGGGCGTCGGCACTGCTCACCTGGCCCTGTATGGCAGCGCTTGTTTGTTCAGACAGGTTCGCAGTTGCGGCCTGTCCTGATGGCAACGCCTGTGCGGCCACCGAGCTGCCCTGGGCAATATCGGCGCGGCTCGAATTAGCGCCGTCAACTATCGCCGTTTTTCCGCTCTGTATTTGTGAGGTTACCGCATCCGCGGTGCTGCTGGCGCCGGCCTGTATTTGTTCCACCAGGTTAGTGCCCTCACCGGAGACTCCGCTCGCTGCAGTCAGGGCGACACCCGCCATCGCCGACGCGCTTGCATCCAACGCCTCCAGATCGGTGGTTACCGTTTGTTGCAGTGCGCCCGCCGCCTGGATCACAGCACTCATATGTTGTGTGGCCTGATTGCCCGCCTCCGCGACAGTCGCGAGGGTTTCGTCGCTTGTCAGCGGCGCGCCGGGCGCGCCCGGTAATGCCTGTTCAGCGTCGGCGCTGGCATGGGCGCGTTGCTCTAGTTCGATGGTTGCGTTGCCATCGGTGGCGCCGTACACGCTGGTGACAAGTGATGCGCCGATAACTGTGGCCAATAACAATTTATTAAATTGAATGTGCATAATGGTTCTCCAAGTTTTATGTTCCTGCTGTGTGACGGGGATGGAGCGAATTTGGTTACACAATTTTTGGATATTTGTTGCCACCGATCGTCATTTTTACGCTTGACCGGGGTGAATGAAAATTCTGACCGGGTATAATCGAGCGGCAAAATCACTGGCGATTGACGTTGCCAATAATCAGCCGACGCAAAATCGAAAGGGCCTGCGACTGCCGCGGAGGCTGGCATGTTGCTGCGACGTCAATGATGAACAAGGGCAATGAACAGTTACTTATGACCTTATCCAGGCCCGCGGCCATCACCGGCAAATTGATCGTATTGGCGCTCCTTGCAGGGCTTAGCGGTTGCGTGTCAAATCGCGCACCGATGGTGGCCAGTGGGGATCGGCAGGTACATTTTGAGCTGCTGGCGCCTCATGCCCGCAGCGTGGTCTTGTTAGGGGATTTCAATGGCTGGGCGCCGCCGGGTGTGGCGCTTACCGGGCCGGATAGCGCTGGCACCTGGCGCCTGGTGATGGTGATACCGGAGCCAGGCAGCCGCGTTAACTATGTCTATCTGGTTGATGATCGGGAATACCGTACGGATGACCGGCGGCCGATCGAAGCGGATGACTACGGCGGGCGCAATAATATTTTGTACGTTCCGTAACTTTTTAACGCCCTCCTGCGTCTTAACTTGCAAGCATCTCCGACCAGCCATAAGGAACACCCATTGAGCGCATGGCGTCATCTGTCTGATCAGGAAATTGTCGCAGTGTGCCTGAATGGTGAAAAGCAGGCCTATGGTGCGTTGGTGGAGCGTTACCAGCAAACGGTGTTTAACGTGGTGTATCGCCTGTTGGGTAATTACGCAATGTGCGAAGAAGTGTGCCAGGAGGCGTTTGTCAGCGCCTATGAGAAACTTGCGCAATTTTCTGGACGCAGCAAGTTTTCCACCTGGCTCTGTCAGATTGCCCTGAACCGAGGCCGCGATCTGTTGCGCCGTCGCGGTGCACAGGATATACACGACAATCTGGACGACTACGGGGACGTGCTTGCGGCCGCGGAAACTGAAAATCCGCAGCGGCAAGCGGAAGACAATCAGACGCAACAGCGCGTGCGTCGTCTGTTGGCAACGTTGCCGCAGCAGTACCGGGAATTGCTGGTGCTTAAACATATCGAAGGCTACAGCAACGAAGACATCGCGCGCATACTGGGGATTACCGTGGAAAACGCCAAAATACGTGCCTTTCGTGCCAGAAAATTATTTCGGCAGGTTTGCGAGGAGGGAATGTCGTGACGGATAACTGGGATGAAGCCCTGGTTGAATATTTTGAAGGGGATATGTCTCCCGCACAACGCGCGGATTTTGTAGCGTCGCTGGATGAAACGCAATTGGCGGAGTTAACGGCGCTGAGGCGCAGTACAGAGCAATTGGCGAACCTGCCCGACGTCGCGGTGCCGCACGGGTTTGCCGCGCAGATCGTATCCCGCATCGCCCCCCGTCGACCCGGTTTGCGCCGCCGTATGCTGATGTGGCTGGAGAAGCATCCCCTGTTGGGTTGGGAGGCAGGGGCGCTCTCCCTGACCGCACTGCTGGTCGTTGTGTTGGTTGGCGGTAATCCCTTGACAGTCCCGGCCACCATTCAGCACTCGGCAACGCCGGTAGCGGGTGTACAAACCGTGGGGCTCGAACAGGCTCGCCACGCGCGCTTTCGTCTCTATGCACCACAGGCGACCACAGTCGCATTGATCGGCGATTTTAACGGCTGGGGCAGTGTCCAGGAAATTCCGTTGCGCAGACAGATCGATGGTAACTGGGTGGCGGATTTGCCATTGCCCGCTGGTCGTTACCAGTACGCATTTTTGATCGACGATCAAACCATTGTGACAGACCCGCGGGCGGAACAGCATGTGAGTGATGATTTCGGTCGGCGCAACGCCGTTGTTACGGTTTTGTAGATAAACAGCAGGGAAACAAAGTTTATGAAACGTTTGTGGATGGGCGTATGGGGGTTGTGGTTCTGGGCTGTCGCCAGTGTGGTGGGGGCACAGGACATGCCCGCCCATCTGGCGGAGCAAATTGGGCGCTATGGCGATGCCGGTGAACAGGTGCAGCTCGCGCAGATCACGGTGACTGCACTGGAGGCCGGGGCGGATGCGCGGCAATTAGAGGCATTGCTCGATCTGGCGTTGACGCGCAGCTACGCCGCCGATGCGGTGGGTCGTTTTATTGAAGCAATGTCGATGTTGCGGGCCGCCGATATACCGGAGGGGCTGGTGCGGGGAAAAATACTGGAAGGCATGGCCAAACGGGTTCCCACCGACGTCATTCTTGCGGTGGCACAGACCTGGACTCAGGCGCTGCGGGGGCGGGCAGCGGAATTAGCGGACCTGCGGGAAGCGGGATTAACAGTAGCGAATGGCAGCGTGCGGGAAACACTGATAAACCTGGGTACGGTGCTGACGCGCCGCTACGCCTTGGAAAATCCCCTGCGGCACCTCGCTCAGCAGATGCCACAACCCTATGCGGTGGATAGTGGCGAGCGCTTGGCACTGGCCGCGCAGTTGCTCGAAACCTTGTTGCTCAATGGTGCGTCGCAGGCACAGGCGCTGGCTCTGGTGGAAACCAGTCTGGCACAGGGGTTGTCCGTTGCGCAGCTGCAGAAGCTGCAGTTTCAGATAGCGGACCAGTTGCGCCAGGGTTTCTCCCTTGCGGACATTCTGTCAGCACAGCAGAAATCACTCGCCGATCCCCTTCCCGCGACACAAGCGCTGCCGAGAACGCTGCGCGAGCGAACGCCCGATTTGTTACCTGGCGGTGGTCGCCTGCCAACCGCGCCGGGACAGGGGCTTCCCGGAGGGATCAGGGGACCGGGAATTGGCGTTCCGGGAGGTGGATCCATGCCGGGTGGGTCTCTACCAGGGGGATTGCCCGGGGGAGGGCTCGGCGACTTGCCCCTACACAATGTGTCCAGCCCAGGTTTGCCAACGATGTAATGTTAACGGGACTGGCGACGGATGCGCGTGGGGTGTGCGCGGCGGGACGCGAGAATACCAGCAAAATTGTTTAATAATAGAGGGCGTAGTTTGATGTCTAGTCTGCGACAGATACTCCAGCGAAAACACAACATTAAAAATATATCGTCCTTGTTGTTATGGTTCGGCGTTGCAATCGGCTGTGCCCAGGGGGAAGTGGCTTTTAATGTCGGCGCGAGAACCGGCTACGATAGCAATGTCAACGGGGTCGCCAGAAACGCCGAGGAGGAATCCGACCAGTTTGTAAGCGCGGCCGCGTCCGTGCTCTACTACACGGCGCTGGATGCGGCGAAAACCACGTATTTTATCGGGCAGGTTGGCGCCATCTCCAATCGCTATGATCGCTACGAGGTGTTGGATAACTCGGCCCTTATTGTCTCTGGAGGACTGTATCGGCAGTTAAACGCTGACTGGTCCGGACAAATCAGTATCAGAAGTGGACAGCGGCACACCGAGCAGAGCGCACGCGATACCGATGCGATGGGCTCCACCGTGGAAATAAAAAATCAGTTGACCCCACAGTTGTGGATCAAAGTGGTGGGCGATATCGAAGACGCCGACGCGGATCTCGATTATTTTAGTTACACCGGTACCAGCGTCGGGGTACTGTTGGGCTACCAGGTGCTGGCCAATACCTTTATCAACGGGGGGTATACCTACACGCAAAGGGATTTCGCTACGACCGCCGATTTCGAGACAAAGACCGATATTTATTTTGTCGAGGCGACCCAGCGCTTGAGCAGGCACTGGTATCTAAGCGGCTCCTACGCGTTAAAGAACAACCGATCGAATATTTCCGCCACCGATTATGACAATCAGGTGATGGCTGTGGGAATCAATTTTAATTATTGAAGGCGCCGGGCATGGGCAGGGACGATATCGGCATCAACTGTAACAACGAGGTGAAACCTATGAGTGGCATCAAAACCTTGGTGAGGATAGCGGGATTAGCTTTGGCAATAAATGCAGCTACCCTGGCAATGGCGGAAGAAGATGGGGTCAGTCCCGCGCCAGACGGCTTTATGTCGAGTCGCACGATTGGCTTTGGCAGCGGTTCCGGGATCGGGCCGGGGGGCGCCTTTGGCAATGCCGGCAGTATAGTCGACGGGGTGGGGTCTTTTGCCGCGCAAACCGGAGTCGGCAACCAGTATTTTGGCGGTGGCTTTCAGACCTTTGGACTGGGTATCGAGGTGCTGGGAATTACGGACGCCGGCCCCCTGGCTGGGGAACTCGGCGGCATCGACCTGGGCCCGGTGCTGAACGCTACTACTCAGCTGATTCCACCGCTGCCCTGATTTACCCTGTGCCCTGCCGTCAGGGGGTACGCTAT
This sequence comes from Porticoccaceae bacterium, assembly GCA_041633885.1. GTDB lineage: Bacteria > Pseudomonadota > Gammaproteobacteria > Pseudomonadales > Porticoccaceae > JBFJKD01. Next base: position 1,026 of record JBFJMM010000127.1, on the reverse strand, counting down.
TTGGAACTGCAGCGCTGCGCACTCTATACCCGTGGCGATACAAATGCCCCGGATTCCGTCAATTTGTTGTGGATGCGCATGGTCTGGGTAGCGGGAATGGGCTAAAATTCCCGGCCCAGTCCAACCTGTAAGCTACTTCCCATGCTGGAAATTAATCCGATTAAAAATACCCTCGATGATCTGCAGGCCCGTAGCGACGTGCTCAGGGGGTACCTTTGACTACGATCTTAAAAAAGAACGACTCGGCGAAGTAGAGCTCGAACTCGCGGTACCCGATGTATGGGAAAATCCCGAACGCGCACAACAGCTGGGACGGGAGCGCGCGGCCCTTGAAGCCGTGGTGGTTACCCTGGAAGCCCTCCACACGGGGGTGGCCGATGCACGGGAACTGCTTGAAATGATCGCCGAGGATCAGGACGCGGATGCCCTTGCGGATCTGGAAAAAGACATTGCAGCATTGACCGCGCGCCTCGAACAGCTGGAATTTCGCCGTATGTTTTCCGGGGAGATGGACCCCAACAACGCCTACCTGGATATCCAGGCGGGCTCGGGCGGCACCGAAGCACAGGACTGGGCGGAAATGCTGCTGCGCATGTATTTACGCTGGGGTGATGAAAGCGGATTCGCCACCGATCTGGTGGAAGTGTCTCCCGGTGAAGTGGCGGGGATAAAAAGCGCGACGGTACATTTCCAGGGGGAGTACGCGTTCGGCTGGCTGCGCACGGAGACGGGCGTTCATCGATTGGTGCGCAAATCCCCTTTTGACTCCGGCAATCGTCGCCATACTTCCTTCGCGGCGGTATTCGTGTCGCCGGAAGTTGACGATGATATCGACATTGAGGTCAGCAAAGCCGATGTGCGGGAAGATACGTATCGGGCCAGTGGAGCCGGCGGTCAACATGTCAATAAAACCGATTCGGCTGTGCGTTTAACCCATTTAAAAACCGGAATTGTGGTGCAGTGTCAGAATCAACGCTCCCAGCATCAGAATCGGGATAACTGCTGGAAAATGCTGCGCGCCAAGCT
>JBFJMM010000126.1:0-6775 GCA_041633885.1 Porticoccaceae bacterium | reverse complement strand
CCAATTCCGCAGAGTGGATTGTTGCCGACCTCGCCGCACAGCACGCGGGCATTGCTCTGGTTCCGTTACCGGATTTTTTTACCCACCAGCAACTTGTGCACCTCTGTACCCGAGCCGGAATCGACGCGATCTTAAGTGACAATCCAGCCCGTATTCTGGCGCTTGGTTATGACGTCGATAGCCGAAGCGTGGAGCTCGATACAGACTTACCATCCATGGACGGGATGTTCCCGCAGTCGATACGTATCGGTTACAACCGCACGCTCACCCCGACAACGCTTCACGACGGTACCGAAAAAATCACCTTCACCTCTGGCACTACCGGACAACCCAGGGGCGTGTGCCTGAGTCACGCCAGTCAATACCGCACGGCGCTGGCACTGAGCGACCTGCTGCATTCCCGACACATTCGCCGTCATCTGTGTGTGCTGCCCCTGTCGGTGTTGCTGGAGAATGTCGCCGGCGTCTGGAGTACGCTACTCGCGGAAGGCGTACTAATTGTACTGCCGACACAACTGACTGGATTACTTGGATCCAGCCATTTTGACCCCGATCTACTGGCCACGAGTATCGACAGATACGAACCGGAATCCATGATTCTACTGCCGGAAATGTTGCGCGCACTGGTTGCCTGGTGTGCTACTCGCAAGCGCCGCTTTCCCTCCCTGAAACTGGTCGCCGTTGGCGGTAGTCGCGTACCTTCCGCGCTATTACAGCAGGCCCGCGCCTGCGGCCTGCCGGTCGCCCAGGGATACGGGCTTTCTGAATGCGCTTCGGTGGTGTGCCTCGACACCGTCCGCCGACGCCGCTTTTCTGATAACGAACCACTCGAAACCGTCGGCCGCAGTCTGCCCCACTGGCAAATTAGCGTAGCTGATGACCAGGAGTTGATTGTCTCGGGCGAAGGCTTTCTGGGATACCTCGGCGAACCACTCCACCAGGGCCCGATATTTACCGGCGATCTTGGCAGCGTGAACGAGCACGGTTTCGTCACTGTGACAGGCCGCAAAAAGAATCTCTTGATCAGTTCCTACGGACGCAATATCGCGCCGGAGTGGGTAGAGAGCGAGTTGTGTCTGCAACCAGAAATTGCCCAGGCGTGGGTGTTTGGCGATGCGCAACCCTGGTGCGGTGCGGTTCTGGTCGCCCGGCCCGGCGTGTGTGCCCAGGGTATGGACGCCGCCGTACTTCGCGCCAACAACCATTTACCCGATTACGCGCGTATTGTGCGCTGGCTAAGCGCAGACGAGCCTTTTTGCGTAGACAACAATCAACTCACCGCCAACGGCCGACTGCGGCGCGACAGCTTGTTACAACACTATGCGACGCACATTGCACCGCTCTATCAGACCAGTAGTGGCGATTCCAAAGGCGACAACCAGCCCCACGCGCACCAGAGTATTCGCTTATGACGTTTTACGCACAACTCCAGCAGCAAACTGCGGCAGACCGGCAGTTTTTGCTAACCGCGCCGGTTATTCAGTGTGCCGTGGCCGGTACCCTGCCACTCGCCAGCTATATCGCTTTTTTGACCGAAGCCTATCATCACGTTAAACACACGGTGCCGCTGTTGATGGCCCTCGGCAGTCGCATTCCAGAAAGCAAAGAATGGCTACGCACCGCGGTGGCGGAGTACATCGCCGAGGAACTGGGTCATCAGGAATGGGTGCTCAACGACATCGAGGCCTGTGGTGGAGATAAAGCCTGCGTACGTAGTGGTAGCCCCCGCCTGGCCACAGAAGTGATGGTTAGCTATGCCTGGGACACCATCCAACGCACTAATCCCCTCGGGTTTTTTGGCATGATTCACGTGCTCGAAGGCACCAGCGTAACCGTCGCCACACAAGCCGCCCAACAAATTCAACGGAGCCTCAAATTGCCCGACCAGGCATTTACCTACCTCACTTCCCACGGCGAACTGGATGAGGATCACGTGCGTTTTTTTGCCGATCTGATAAATCGTATTGACAGCACAGAAGATCGCAAGGCGATTGTTCATGTGGCACAGGTAATCTATCGTTTGTATGGCGCAATGTTTCGTTCCCTGCCATTGTATGCGGACGGGAGGCAGGTCGATCCAGTAGTTGGATCAGCTTGCGCAGCACAGCTGTCGTCTACCCTGGACCCATACCAATATCAGGAGTGTGCACATGGATTTGAAAAATAAGGTGGTGCTGCTGACCGGCGCCGGCGGCGGCATTGGCCAGGCGCTGGCGATGAAACTGGCCAGCGCGGGCGCAACACTACTACTCAGCGGTCGCGACCAGAGCGCGCTGAACGCACTACGCAGTACATTGCCCGGAGAGCATCGCGTGGTGGTTGCGGATATCACCACAGAAACCGGTCGCAATGCATTAGTGGAAGCGTGCCGTTTATATGCCAGGCCCCTGGATATCCTGATCAATAATGCCGGGGTCAACCGCTTCGGTCTGTTTCGCCATCTGCGGCAAAGCGACCTGGAAGCCCTGCTGATGACCAATCTGGTCGCGCCCATGTTGTTGACCCGCGCGCTGTTGCCGGCATTGCTGGAAAGAAACCAGGGCTTGATTGTCAATATCGGCTCTACCTTTGGCAGCATTGCCTTTCCCGGTTTCGCGGCCTATAGCGCCACCAAGTTTGGCCTGCGCGGCTTTACCGAGGCGCTGCGCCGGGAGCTGGATGGATCCCATGTACAAGCACTTTACGTCGCGCCCCGCGCCACCCGCACGGCGTTTAACGCGGGCGCCGTGGACGATCTGAACAAGGCCCTCAAAACCCCCACCGACAAACCGGACAAAGTGGCCAGCGCTATCGTTAAAGCCATCCAGCTCGAGCAGGCCATCACGCAGATCGGCTGGCAGGAGCGACTCTTCTCCCGTATCAACGCGCTGATGCCCGGTCGCGTCGATAAGGCGTTGCGCAAAAAATTACCGGTGATCAGTCGCTTTGCAAAACAGGCGACGGCTACCAAACCGCGCGCCGACGCATGAAATTGTCACTGTGGACGTCTGCGCTACCAACCCAGGGAGCTAACCCGTGAAATTGCTACGCACTGCTGTGTCGGTCCTGATTCTGCTCGGGCCACTCTGGGCACAAGCTGATAATTTGGGCCCGGACACGGGCGCCTGCAGCGCCGCTGCGCTACCACTCCAGCAACGCTGGGATAAAATTACGTATCAGCTTGCCGAAGCAGATCGCGAAGCCGCCTATGTCGACCTGATCCAGCAAACCAGCACCGCCAGCGCTGCGCTACCGCAGTGCGCGGCGCTGTGGATATGGGATGGCATTACGCGCTCCACCTACGCCGGAGCGGCCGGGGGATTAGGCGCCCTGAAAAGTATTCGCCACGCGAAACGCTCACTGGAACAAGCCATCGCCATCGATCCCACTGTGTTGTCGGGTGCGGCGCACACCTCTCTTGGCTCGCTGTATTATCAGGCGCCCGGCTGGCCGATTAGTTTTGGCGACAAAAAACTTGCCGAACAACATTTACGCCTGGCCCTGGAGTTAGCCCCCGACGATATAGACGCCAATTATTTTTACGGTGATTATCTGTTCTCCCGTAAACAATACCCGCAGGCGCAACTGGCCCTGCACAAAGCGCTCGCCGCAGCCCCGCGACCGGAACGCCCGGTGGCCGACCAGGGACGGCGCGTGGAAATTCAGCGTTTGCTGGATAAAATAGCGCGCAAACTGTGAGCAGCCAGCCATGAAGAGCAACCCGTGCGCATCCTGATTGCGGAAGACGACCAGTCCCTGGGACGCGGCCTGGTCACTGCACTGGAACGGGAAGGCTTCGTCCCGGAGTGGGTGCGGCGGGGCGATGAAGTATTGCCGGTATTGCGCGGCGAGACCTTTGCCCTGCTGGTGCTGGATCTGGGATTACCGGGACTCGACGGCCTGGCGGTACTCAAACAACTGCGCGCCGAACACCACGAAGTCGGCGTGCTGATTCTTACTGCGCGCGCCGAGACCACCGACAAAATAGCCGGCCTCAATCTCGGCGCCGATGATTATCTGGCGAAACCCTTTGATATCGACGAGTTCATGGCGCGCTTGCACGCCATTCAGCGGCGCCGCGAAGGCCGCGCTGAAAGCATGCTTAATCATGGCGCAGTTACCTTGAACCCCCATGCCCACACGGTTACCCACGACGGTACGCCCGTCGCCCTGTCGCGGCGGGAAATCCAGCTGCTGCAACTGCTGCTCGAAAAACGCGGCCGCGTATTGCGCCGCGCCGACCTCGAACAACAGCTGTATCGCTGGGGCGACGAAGTGGAAAGTAACGCCCTGGAAGTCCACATTCACCACCTGCGTAAAAAACTGTACCCCCAACTGGTGCGCACCGTGCGCGGTGTGGGCTATACCATCGACAAATTATGATTTCGATTCAACGCCTGCTCACCTCGACCCTGGTGGGCCTTATCACCGCGGCCCTCGCGGCCAGCCTGGTGTGGAGCTATTACTCGATCCGCCACGAAGTCGAAGAGGTATTCGATGCCGAACTGGCGCAATACGCTCGGCTGTTGCGCCAGTCCTGGGAGTCGCCGCCGGAGCTTGCCAAACCACTGGTCACCGATTTGTTCGACACACCAGAACTGGTAGCGCCTGATACAGAAAATAGCACGACCGATTCCGAGGAAAACGAATCCGGACCCTGGGGTCACGCCTACGAACGCAAGATTGCCTTTCAGATATGGCGCGACAACAAACTACTGGCGCGCTCCTCTTCCGCCCCTGAAAACCCCTGGGGACCAAACCTGCACCCGGGTTATCACAACGTGATCGTAGACGACCGCGAATGGCGCGTGTTTTTTCTGCTTAACGACGATGTGTGGATCGGGGTGGGCGAGCGCATCGGCATTCGCGACGAAATTAGCCGGGAAATGCTCAGCCAGGGAATTGCACCGGCCCTGCTGGCAATTGTCCTGGTAAGCATTATCGTGACGCTGGTAGTGCGCTATGGTTTGGCGCCCCTGTCCAGCACCGCCGAGGCACTGCGCACACGCCGACCGGAAAACCTGACACCGCTGACCATCCAGCGCGCCCCCAGCGAAGTCAATGTGGTGGTACAGGCCATCAATCAGTTATTCGAACGCCTGCGCGAAGCCATTCAGCGGGAACGCGCCTTTACCGCAGACGCCGCTCACGAACTGCGCACGCCCATCGCCGCGATCAAGGTCCATCTGCAAAATGCCCGGCGTGCCCACAACGCGGCAGACGCGCGCGACTCCCTGACCGAACTTGAAAAAGTGGTGACGCGCACCGAAGGATTGATCGAAGAGCTGTTAACCCTGAGTCGACTGGACCAGGACAGCGTGGAGCTACCCATGGCCGATGTGCCCCTCAGGGCGCTTATTCAGAATTGCTGGAACGACCTGGAGCTGGTTAATCGCGAGCCGCAGCTCGAATTGCACTTCACTGGTGAGAGCTACGCGCACCTGACCGGCAATCGGGAAACCCTGGGGATTCTGTTTACCAATCTGTTGCGCAATGCCATCCAGTACGCCCCGGCCGGAAGTCCTCTGACCATATCAATAGCGGTGCGCGCTGCCTCGGTTGACGTGGAAATCACGGATCGCGGTCCCGGTATTGCGCCGGATCTTCGCGCCCGGGTAATGGAGCGGTTTTACCGGGCCGATATGAGCAAACTGCACTACAACGACGGTACGGGCCTGGGGCTGGCTATCGTACAGCGCATCGCCGCGATCCACCGCGCCAGCGTCCGTCTGGCCGACGCCCCCACCCCACCGGGTCTGCGTGTCATTCTATCTTTCCCGCCTGTCCAGTCCTGACCCCAACACCCCCAGGTCCAGGGGGTTGAAGCCAAGCCTCAAGCCCCCTCCCGGTAAGGGGCCGCTCACCGCGACCGCAAGACCGGGAGTTGATCACATTTTTTCATACATATAGTGTTGCAATTCACTTTCATCCACACTATCTTGTGTCACTGGAGAGGTTGAGTACCATATCTGGGGTTCAGAAAATTACATCGAATACAGTCGGATAGAGCCGAAAATGATCACGCAGTCGAGAAGAATATTCTATCGCACTGCCTCATGCAGTCAGACGACCACGCACTACCGGAAAATGGTCCACAACATAACAACAGAGCTATTTGCCGCCGGGTGTAACACCACAGAACAACCGCACCACACAACAACAAACAAGCGATATAGCAGGTAATATTTGTATGGAATCCACGACACAAGCAGGACAATCAACCCATCCCGATACAGCATCCGTACAGCCGGAAAACCGCCAGGGCGCACCCAGCCTCAGCGCCCGCGCCAGCACGGTAACCGCCACCGCCCCCGGTAAATTGCGGGTGATCAAGCGTAATGGCACCGTGGTGCCCTACGACGATTCTAAAATCGCGGTCGCCATTACCAAGGCGTTTCTCGCCGTGGAAGGCGCGGCGGCGGCAGCCTCGGGACGTATTCACAACACCGTGGCGGCTCTTAATCAGCAGGTTACCGACACCTTTAAGCGGCGCATGCCTTCCGGTGGCACCGTGCATATTGAGGACATTCAGGATCAGGTGGAACTGGCCCTGATGCGCAGCGGCGAACAGCGCATCGCCCGCTCCTACGTGATTTATCGCGAAGAGCGCTCCAAAGAAAGAGCTGCCGAGCGCCCCGCGCCGTTGCCCACCGAATACACCGAGACCCACATCGAAGTCACCTTCAACGACGGCACCCGCGGCCCGCTGGATATGGATCGTCTGCACACCGTGGTCAGTGAGGCCTGCGCGGACCTGAAGGATGTCGAAGTAGACGCCATTCTCAAGGAAGCTCTG
>JBFJMM010000125.1:0-6829 GCA_041633885.1 Porticoccaceae bacterium | reverse complement strand
CCGGGTTGAGCTGTCCGGCCACTGCTGGTACAGCCAATGTCAGGGGGTGGATGGCGAGTTCACCGGGTTTCAGGGGTCGCGGTGTGCCGCCGGGCTGGTGCAGCCGCAACGGCAGGCCCAGTTGTTGCGCACGCTGCTGTAACAGGTCGGGATCGGTGTAGGCGACCAGTTCGTGGGGGTAGCCACGTTGAACCAGTTGAATAAGCAGGTCGGGGCCAATGCCGGCCGACTCACCCGGCGTTACCGCCAAGCGTAGGGTCATAGTTTGATATCGATAAACGCCTCGTCGCGAATTTCCTGCAGCCAGATTGGCAGCTCTTCCTCAAACTTGCGCTGCCGCAAAACATTCTGCGCCTGGTTGCGCATAATTTCCGTGCTGAAATCCTGATGTCGGCGCTCGGTTACCTCTAAAATATGCCAGCCAAATTGAGTGCGAAAGGGTTCGCTGACCACGTTGATCTGTGCCTGCTCGATAGCCTGCTCAAACTGCGGTACAAACTGCCCGGGAACAGACCAGCCCACGCTGCCACCATTGAGCGCGGAACCGTTGTCTTCGGAAAACTGGCGGGCGAGCTCCGCAAAGTCTTCGCCCGCGGCGATACGCGCGCGCAAGTCGAGTAACATCGTGCGGGCATCTTCCTCGCTGCGAATTTCGTTGGGTTTAATCAGAATATGGCGAACCATACTTTGCTGAATGAGCTCTTCGGTGTTGCCGCGACGGTCATACAGCTTGAGCAGGTGCAATCCGGCATCACTACGAATGGGCGCACTGACGTCCCCGGGCTGTAATTCGGCCAGAACGGTGGCAAAAATACCGGGTAACTGCGCACTTTTGCGCCAACCGATGTCACCCCCCTGCAGTGCGTTCTGCCCGGTGGAGTGGGCGATGGCCAGTTGGCGGAAGTCGGCGCCGTTACTGGCTTGCTGGCGCAGGTTTTCGGCTTTGTCCAATACCTGCTGCAAGGTTTCCTTGTCGGCACCGGAGGATACCGGCAGCAGTATGTGGCCGACGTTGACATCCGGCGACGAAAGAAATTTGCCCTCCTCGGATTTCAGAAAGTTGTCGATGTCCTGGTCGCTAACTGTGAAGCGCCGTTGCACCTGACTTTGCTGCACGCGGGCGATAATCATCTCGTCCTTCATCTGTGCCTTGAGCGCTGCGGGATTTAACCCCTCCCGTGCAGCGATGGCCAGAAATTCGTCGAGACCGAGGTCTTGTTGCTGCGCCAGCCGAGCCATGGCCTGATTAAGTTCAGCGTCGCTGATCTTGACCCCGGCGCGCAGCCCCATGGATAGCTGCAGGCGATCCTGTATAAGTTTTTCGAGAACCTGTGGAATCAATACTTCCTGTGGCGGTGGTTGCGTGCCGGAGGCCGAGATGCGCTGATAAATAATCGCAACCTGCTCCTGCAATTCACTCGCCATAATCACGTCGTCGTTAACGACAGCGGCAATTTTATCGAGCAGTTGTAGCTGGGCGACGCTCGGCGCGCTGATACAGATAGCCGTAAAAAAAAACAGTAACGAAAGCTTGGCGCGATGCATGGCGGTTCTCGTAGAAGTAGCGAATCAGTGTTGCTCGGGCTGGTAGCCGTAGATGCCGTCGCTCAGGATGCTGTCCACCTGCGCGCCGGTGCCACCCAGACCCTTGAGTTGAAACTGGAAGAAAATTCCTTCGTCGTACTGCAGATCATCTTCCGGTAACCCCAGATTGTCGTTGCGGTCCAGCCAGCGGCGGGCGACCACGCTGGCGCGCCAGCAACAGCTGTTGTATTCGAAGCCGCCGAATACCTCCAGTTCGCGACTGTTGGTAATGTCGTGGTTCCAGCGGCCCACCAGACTCCAGTTGTCGGAAAGCGGCAGGATGGTGGAGATATCGCCCTGCTCGATGGTGTCGATGGTCACCCCGCCGGTGCCGAATGGCGGCGGCGGCAACAAGCGGGGAACGGCGCGACTGTAGCGGTAAATCAGGTTGAAAATTGCGTTGTTGTCGTTGCGATAGCGCAGGCCCAGATTACCCTTGTCAATTTTGTTGGTGTCCGGGTTCATCAGCATGTCCGACTGAAAGCGCCATTGCGGATTGATGACCAGCGCCAGTTCGGCGGCGACATCGGATTCGTTGTTGAGGAGATCCGCGGCGGTTTGCGCCGCCAGTTGTCGTTGCCCGGGATCCGTCAGCAACGCCAGTTGTGCCGCCAACAGGGCGGAGTCGGACAATGTCCCTTTGGTCAACGTCGGATCCGCCGATACATAGCGGTCGTCCATATAGAACACCTGTCCGATACTGGCGCGCAGGCGCTCCAGGCCAGAGCTCGGGTCAATCAGACGACTGGTGAAGCCCAGGGTCACCTGCTCGGTGTCGCCGATACGGTCGCTGCCCGCGAAGCGGTCGTCGCGAAACAGTTGCTGGTAACTGAAGGTGAGGTCGGCGGTATCGAAGTTGGGGTGATCAATCTGGTCTTCGTAATCCGAATTCAGATAGTACAGGCGCGGCTCGAACGTCTGTACGTGATTTTTCAGGAAGGTGGTATCCCGCTCAAAATACAGGCCGGTATCGATGATGGCCACTGGCACCAGCGCGTTGGGGCTGTCGTCACCGCCGGGCAGCACGGCACTGTCCAGATCGTAACTGAGGTATTTGGCGATAACTGACGGTTTGAAATAGCCCCACAGCCACTGCTTGTTCCAGGTCAGGCCATAATCCATGCGCAGGCGATTACCCGTGACGCGCCCGCTGTCGTTGTGATCGAACAGGGTGTACTGGTTATCGAGGGTGACCAGCAGATCGAGACCGTCAAAATAATAGCGGCCGTCCGCATCCAGGCGGGGCAATTGCTGGTACTGCTCGCCGGTGTTCTCGATCAGGGTCTGGTATTCCACGCCCATCATGTTGAAGCGCCAGTGATCCGTGCGATAGCCTGCCGAAGCCAGCTGTTTCATATGGGTCTGGCTACTGACCTCGAGGGTGCGGTTGCCCAGATCGCGAAAGTATTCGGCATCGCTCACCTTGGTGTAATCGACTGCGGTGTCCCAGGCGTAGCCAAGACCCCCGCTATGATCGACATTGACCAGCCAGCGCGTGTCTCCCTCATGGGGTCGCTTTCCGGTAACCGGATCGATATTGATATTCTCGTCCGAGTCGTCGCCGCCGTCATCGTTCCACAGGTAAGCGCCGCCCACCAGGGTTTCCGTGTAGGGTGACAGATGGCGGGTTTCCAGCTCCAGCATCGGTCCGCGCTGCTGTATGTAGCGGGGGGTAATGGTGGCGTCGTAGTTAGGCGCCAGGTTGAGATAGATGGGTTGCGCGATATCGAGACCGTTCTCATCCCCGATGCTGAACTGGGGGAACAATAACCCCGAGGCGCGACGACCGTCTACCGGATAGCGAATCCACGGCACGTACATAACCGGCACATCTTTGACCTTGACCCACATGTTGCGCGCGGTGGCGAGGCCGGATTCGGGGTCTATCTGTATATTCCCCGCACTTAACAGCCAGGTGTTGTTGCCCGGCTCGCAGGTGGTGTACGTGGCATTGTCGATGTAAATGACATCGTCGCCGCCGCGTCGCAGCTGGCCCGCGGTGCCGCGAATGCCCGCTTCGTGAAACACATAGGTGGCGCCGTCGATTTGCACTTCGCCGCTGTCCATGTTGACCCTGGCGCCTTCGCCCAGTAACAACATGCCCGGTTCCCGCAGTTGGACGTTGCCCTGTAAGGTTACGGTGCGCTGACCCTGATCAACCACCGCCGCGTCGCTGCGCACCTGACGATAGCCGTGGGATACCTGTACGTCGCCACTCAGCGTGGCAACCTCTCCCTGCGCTTCGGTCTTATCGGCGCTGGCGCGCAGCGACGAAGCGTCTGGATCGAGGTCCGCATCCGGGTAATCCCGCGGGGGTTCAATGTAGTCACCACAGCAGCCCGGCGCCATTTTCTCCCGCTGCTCCGCGGTGAGCGCGGATTCATCTACCCAGTCCAGGTTGCGCGTCACTTTAACCCGCGGTTCATCCTTGGGTGGCGCTTTGGCGCTGCGGGCTGCCCCACGATGCCTGGGCCGATCAAAAGCGGCACCCGGCACCGCCTGCTCCGAGCAATCCCAGCCACCGTCACTACCGGCGCGGCAAATCCACTCCATGTGAGTTTCCGTCTCGGCCAGCCCCGGAACAGCCGCGCACAGCAGCACACCAAAAAGTAATCCAGGAGAAAAACGGGCTGCAAACCGCGGTCGGATGCGAATTCGTTGCATGGCGTGTGGCATTCTTGTTGTCCAGTGTAAAGGTGACGACCGGGTTGCCCCGTAATGGCCCATCCAGAACGCCATTTTACCTAAAGTTCGCGCGGGTGCGAGTCCCGGCAGGGGTATTCGTCTAAAATAACGGCCACGACCCCGAATCACCCTCTTTTTGCCGACGGGAATACCATGGATCACGATGCTTTGCTGCGGTGGGTAAAAACGTTTGTCCCGTTCCCGTCGCCGTCCCGGGACCTTGCCCTGTGTGCGCTTACCGGCGACGCGGGCTTTCGCCATTATTTTCGGGTCAATACAAAACCGTCTGTCATCGCGGTGATTGCGCCGCCAGAGCAGGAGAACAATGGGGCTTTCGTGGACAAGGGGTTGGCGCTGGCGGCCGGGGGGGTGCATGTTCCCAGGGTGTACGCCGTCAATTACCAGCACGGTTATATGCTACAGGAGGACCTCGGTGATCAACTGTACCTTGAAGCCCTGCGGGCAGACACGGCCGCTGCCCTGTACAGCGCTGCGGAAGATGCCCTGCTGGCCATGCAAACTATTCAACCGCCTGCCGGGCTGTTTACTGATTACGATTGCGCGGGATTGCATCGTGAAATGGCGTTATTTCCGCAGTGGTTCGCAGGGGAGCTGCTGGGGATAAGTCTGGCCAGTGACGAACAGCGCAGCCTCGATGCATTGTTTGCAACCTTGATTGATAATGCGTTGCAGCAACCTCAGGTGGTGGTGCATCGGGATTTCCACGCCCGTAATTTACTGGTGCTACCGGGTGGTGGTGTGGGCGTGGTGGATTATCAGGATGCCGTGGTGGGCGCGATCACCTACGATCTGGTGTCGCTGCTTAAGGATTGCTATATACGGTGGCCGCCAGCGATGGTGCGCCAACGGGCATTGCACTATCGGGACCGGCTGGTCGGTGCCGGATTGATGGCCTCGGTTGATGACCAGACTTTTCTACGCTGGTTTGACCTGATGGGCTTGCAGCGGCATATCAAGGTGTTGGGTATATTTGCGCGCTTGTCTTTGCGCGACGGTAAACACCGCTACCTGGACGATCTGCCGCTGGTGATTCGTTATACTCTTGAAGCGGCGGATAACTATGCGCCAACCCGCGAATTTTCCCGGTGGCTGCGTGCAAAACTACTGCCAGTCGCCATGGGTCAACCCTGGTATCGGGCTGTAGAATCGGCCGGGGATTAGTACGTCGGTGGTTTCATGTGGCGTGCCGATGTGGTGCGCGCCGTAAAAAGGCTGGGTTAATTTATGAAAGCAATGATTCTGGCCGCAGGCCGCGGAGAAAGATTGCGGCCCCTGACAGACAGTACGCCAAAATCGCTGCTGGCCGCCCAGGGCAAGCCGCTGATCGCCTACCACATCGAGCGACTCGCAAGGGCCGGAGTGCGTCAGCTGATCATTAATACATCGTGGCTTGGGGAAAAAATTGAAGCGTACGTGGGGGACGGCTCCCGGTTTGGGGTGGAGGTGCTGTGGTCGCGCGAACCGCAGCCCCTGGAAACGGGGGGCGGCATTCGTCGGGCGCTACCGCTGCTCGGTCGCGATCCTTTTCTGGTGGTCAACAGTGATATCTGGACGGATTATCCGTTGGAGAAATTGGTCGCGCAGGACTGGTCCGCGGAACAGGATGCACATCTGGTGTTAGTGCCCAACCCTCCCCATCATCAGCAGGGGGATTTTATATTGGACGCCGCGGGGGTGGTGCGCCATCCACGACATGGCGCTGCGACACTTACCTTCAGTGGCATAAGTATCCTGTGGCCGGAAATTTTCGCGCTGCATCGATCCGGCAGTGAAAAATTCCCACTGCGCGACGTACTGTCTGGAAGCATCGACGCGGGTTTTGTGAGCGGGGAATGTTACGGTGGCAGCTGGTGGGATATCGGGACACGCGAGCGCCTGGAGGACCTCAATACGTTTCTCAAAGTACGTTAACGTCGGCACAGGGGGCCCGATACATCGCTAGTTGGGTCTGGCTCGGTGCCTGGAGTCGCGCAGGTGTGGTTTCGGATCTGCCGTTGCGACAAAAATGTTGTGCGCCATGCCTAAAATACTCCCGTCAGTCGCGCAAATGGCGATACAATACGCGCTGGTCACGTTGCGTTTTCGCCGCGTTTTGTTCCCGCTCATCCGTTAGCTGTTCACGAGGAAATCATGTTCGCATCCCTTGACGCCCTGGCGCCGGATCCAATCCTTGGATTGTTGGCCAGTTTCCGTGAAGACGCCAATCCGTTAAAAGTCGATTTAGGTGTTGGCGTGTACCGCGATGAATCCGGAGCAACGCCGATCATGGCGGCGGTGAAGGACGCGGAGGGCAGGTTTTACAAAATAGAAGACAGCAAATCCTATATCGGACCTGCGGGGGTCCCAGAATTCAATCAGGGCATTCGCGACCTGATATTTGGCCCACAGCACCCGGCGCTGCGGGACAACCGGGTGCGCACGGTGTTAACCCCCGGTGGCTGCGGCGCGCTGCGGGTAGGCGCCGAGCTGGTAAAGCGCTGCGCGCCGCAGACTACCGTGTGGGTGAGCGATCCCACCTGGGCGAATCATATGCCGTTGT
>JBFJMM010000124.1:0-6910 GCA_041633885.1 Porticoccaceae bacterium | reverse complement strand
CCATGGCGCCAAGGACTCCCGCAGCGTTCCGCAGGAAATTTGACAGAGTCACGTGGTGCACAAATACAAAATGTTATAACATAACATTTATGGATAACATGCGACCAGGCGCGCATCTTGTGCGCTTGCTAGATAGCAGGGTGGATATCTCGTATGCGTACAGTAGTAGTGTTGTTGTTGCTAATAGCGGTTCCGGCATGGGGGAAACCGCTTATTGTGACCACCATTCGCCCATTGACCCTGATGGCCGAGGAGATCGCGGGGAGTGCCGCGGATGTTCGCCAGATGCTCCCCGATACCGACACCGAGCATCATTATTCCCTGAGAATTTCCGATCGCCAACTGCTGGACAAGGCGGACCTGGTGGTCTGGGTTGGCCCCGGTCTGGAACATTTTCTAACCCGGCCGCTGTCGTCCCGGACCCCTGACACAGTCATTACCGCGGCACGTTTACCCGCCATGGTGTGGCCGTCTGCGGATCCTCAACGGCTGGATTATCACCTGTGGTTAAATCCAGATAACGCCGTCGCCATCGCGCGGGCCATCAGTGCATGGCTGAGCGCGCGGTTACCCCGGCAAGGCGACCGGCTGGCTGACAATTTGCACACGTTTGAAGCGGCTCAGCACGCCGCGGTCGACGCTATCCGCGCTGAACTAGAGGGCCTGACTGATCGCGCGTTATTGGTGGATCACGACGCCTTCGGGCATTTTGTGGAGTACTTCGGCCTGCGTCAGGCGGGGGCGCTGCGCGGTGCCAGCGGCCTGCCCGCCGGGGCCCGCGACCTCGAGCGCTTGCTCGACCTGGAAAATGTGCACTGCGTGGTGGCGGAGCCCAGACACCGTTCCGATCGAGTGCGGCGAGTGGCACAACAACTGGGGGCTAACGTGGTGGTGGTCGATCCCCTGGGTGCGGTTGCCCCGGGCAAGAATCCAGCGCAAGGGGCAGTGGGGCATTACGCACAGTTTTTACGCGCCACCGGTGCTCAAATCGCGGCCTGCCTTAAATCGACAGACAACTAGTTGCGCTGTGGTTTAGCTGCACTGTGGTAACACAGGCGCAAAGGTCGTGCACTGCATCAGCTTGAGGCGATATTCCTCGGGATCTTTTTGTTGGGCACGAACGGCGTAATCGACCGGACGAAGTCGCGCTGACAAACGGGATACCCAGAACAGGCAGGCGCTGTAGCAGAGCACGTCGGGCCAGATAACATGTTCCGCGGGGACAAACGGGCGTTGTCGGGCGTAGGCCTGTAACAGGGCCCCGCAGCGGTCAATAGCGAATTTGCCCCGCTCGTCACAACACCAGTCATTCACCGCGATCGCAACGTCCCACAGCAGCCAATCCCGGCGGGCGCTGTGAAAATCTATCACCGCTGTGAGCCTGGCGCCTGCAAAAAAAGCGTTGTCGCGAAACAGGTCGCCGTGAATGGCGCCCCTGGGGACAGTTGCGCCCGTACCCGACAGGCGTTCGCCCCAGTCTATCTGTGTTTGCAATAGGTGTTTGTCAGGGGCCGACAGGCTGCTACGGAGTCCGGCCTCTCGCGCTGCGAGGGGCAGCGAGGCGAGCAGGTCCGGCGTGGAGGTCGGCGGCCGTTCGTCCCCCGTGAACTCGGCGGCAAGCGTATGCATACGCCCGAGAAAATCCCCAATGGCCGCGCATTGCAGGGTGTCCGCTATCAGGGGGTGACTGCCGACCGCCCTGGGGAATAGCAAAGCGGGTTTACCGCCAATTAATTGCTGTGTGTCGCCCCTTGTGTCCGCTACCGGGCAGGGTACGGGCAGGCCGGCCTCGTGTAGAAGCGTCGTCAAGCCCACGGTAAAAGCGATTTGCCAGTTATCGCTATCTTCGAGTACCGACAACACCCAGTCGCGGTGCAAATCGTCCGCACCGGCCGTGGTGACAAAAAAGGAAGAATTTCTTACCCCCGCATCAATCGGTGCAAAGTCCAGCAGCCGGCCGATGGCAAATTTGTCCAGCAGCGATTTTATTTCCTGTGCGGTCAGGGGGGTATAAACGGCCATAGTGAAAATCATTGTCCGAGCGACTCACCGCCGAGACTACTCTCGAATCGGCGGAAGTTAAACCACCGCTGGACATGGTGTATCCTAGCCACTCCTCCGCCGGTTATTTGCCATGCACACGCCCTCCAGCATACCCCCGATCGTCCTGGTCGACGGCTCTTCCTATCTGTATCGAGCGTTTCATGCCCTGCCGCCGTTGACCAGTTCGAAAGGTCGGCCCACCGGCGCGATAAAAGGCGTTATTTCCATGCTGCGCAGGCTGCAGAAAGACTACCCGCAAAGCACCGTTGTCGTGGTGTTCGACGCCAAAGGGCGCACGTTTCGCGACGATATCTTCGAGCAATACAAATCCCACCGCCCGCCCATGCCGGATGATTTACGGTTACAGATCGAACCGATCCACGCCATTGTGCGCGCCATGGGCCTGCCGCTCTTGATAGAAGACGGCGTGGAAGCCGATGATGTGATCGGCACTCTCGCCGAGCAGGCCGCCAGCGCGGGCCAGCCCGTGGTGATTTCCACTGGCGACAAGGATATGGCGCAGTTGGTCAATGGCCATATCACCCTTGTCAACACCATGACCGACACGGTGTTGGATGCCGCCGGGGTCGAGGGAAAATTTGGTGTGCCGCCCGAGCTTATCGTCGATTTTCTGGCCCTGATGGGGGACAAAAGCGACAATATTCCCGGCGTTCCAGGCATTGGCGAAAAAACGGCACTGGCGGTTTTGCAGGGGCTCGGCGATATGGACGCGGTGTATGCCGATCTGGAAAAACTCCGGGAGCTGCCTGTGCGGGGGGCCAAAAACCTGCCGGAGAAGTTCACGGAACATCGCCAACAGGCCTACATGTCCCGATCGCTGGCCACCATCAAACGGGACGTACCCCTCCAGATTTCCGTGGACGACTTGCATGGCGGCACACCGGACCCGCAGCAGTTGCTCGCACTATTTACAGAACTGGAATTCCGGGGCTGGAGCGAGGAGCTCGGCGCCGCCAACGCCGATGTCCTTGAAACGGCCCCCGCGCACAGTGTGGACAAGCACTACGACTGCGTGCTGACCGTCGCTGAGCTGGAAAAGTGGCTGGAGCGGCTGGAAACGGCGGACCTCTTCGCCTTCGACACCGAAACTACCGGGCTCGATTATATGCAGGCGGATCTGGTGGGGGTGTCCTTTGCCGTCGCCCCGTTTGCGGCCGCCTATGTACCCTTTGGCCACGACTATGTCGGCGCACCTGCGCAACTGGAGCGCGGGCTGGTTCTGGACAGGCTCAAACCGCTGCTGGAAAACCCCGACAAGGCCAAGCTCGGCCAAAATCTCAAATACGATATGAGCGTTCTGGCGCGGGCGGGGATCAACCTGCGCGGTATTCAGTTCGACACCATGCTCGAATCCTATGTGCTCGATGCGACCGGCAGCCGCCACGATATGGACAGCCTGGCGAGCAAATATCTGGGGGAAAAAACTATTCTTTTTAAGGACATTGCCGGCAAGGGCGCCAAGCAACTGACGTTTAATCAAATTCCTCTGGAAGAAGCCGCACCCTATGCGGCCGAAGACGCCGACGTCACCCTGCGTCTGCACCAATGCCTGTGGCCAAGGCTGGCGGAGCAAAAACCCCTGCGGGCGGTGTTCGAGACCATCGAAATACCCCTGGTGCCGGTGCTGTCCCGTATCGAGCGCAATGGCGCTCTGGTGGATGCCGACCTGTTGGCGCGCCAGAGCGCTGAACTGGGTGAGCGACTCCACGAGCTGGAGCGCCAGGCCCACGAACTCGCCGGGCAGCCGTTTAATCTGGCCTCCCCCAAGCAGCTGGGGGATATACTGTTTACCCAGCTAAAACTGCCGGTTATCAAGAAAACCCCCAAAGGTGCGCCCTCCACGGCGGAAGACGTTCTGCAGGAGTTGGCGCTTGACTACCCATTACCGAAGTTGCTGCTGGAACACCGCAGCCTGAGCAAGCTCAAATCCACCTACACCGACAAACTGCCGCTGATGATTGATCCGGTCAGTGGACGGGTCCATACCTCCTATCATCAGGCGGTCACCGCCACCGGGCGGTTATCGTCGTCAGACCCCAACCTGCAGAATATTCCGGTGCGCACGGCCGAGGGGCGGCGCATTCGTCAGGCCTTTATCGCCGCATCGGGTCACAGCATTGTCGCGGCGGATTATTCCCAGATCGAGCTACGGATCATGGCCCATCTGTCCGGCGATAAAAGCTTGTTAAAAGCGTTTGCGCAAGGCCTGGATATTCACCAGGCGACCGCGGCCGAGGTGTTTGATGAACCCCTCGAAAAAGTTACCGGCGAGCAGCGGCGCAGCGCCAAGGCCATCAATTTTGGACTGATTTACGGCATGTCGGCCTTTGGTCTTGCGCGTCAGTTAAATATCGGACGCCACCAGGCCCAGGAGTATATCGACCTGTATTTCAGTCGCTACCCCGGGGTGAAACACTACATGGATACCACCCGCGAGACGGCCGCGGCCCAGGGCTATATCGAGACTCTGTTTGGTCGTCGCTTATATCTGCCGGATATCAAGGCGCGCAATGGGGCGCTCCGGCAGGCGGCGGAGCGCACCGCTATCAACGCCCCCATGCAGGGCACGGCCGCGGATATCATCAAGCGCGCCATGCTGGCCGTGGACGCCTGGCTAATAGAGACCGAATCCCGGGCGCGCATCATCATGCAGGTACACGACGAGCTGGTGCTCGAGGTGCCCGATGGGGAGATGGCCGCCGTCTGCGACGGTCTGCGTCAGCATATGTCGGCCGCCGCGGAGCTGGATGTACCCCTGTTGGTGGACATCGGAGTCGGCGCAAACTGGGATGAAGCCCATTAAAAATATATTATAAACAATGGGTTACAAATATTTCAGCAAATTATTGCTTTTTTTAGCCCAGGCTCGGAACTTTTGTCGTGTAAGCCGTCTAATACTGTGCAATCCATGATTGCTACTTTTTCCCCTAAATGTTATGCGGCTTGTTATCCAAGCAACAGTAAAGCAAACCCTGGTCACTTTGGTCAGGGTTTTTTTTGTGCGCGCCGCTGGCTGGTTTGCGGACTCGTCACTCCCAATTCAGGGGTAAGAGCAGGGTAAAACAGGCGCGCAAAAAAATTAACCGAACGTTGAACTTTAACTATGTGGCCCGGTCTATGAAACGCTATCTCTTAGTGTTGTGAGCGTGGCCGGGAGCACCTCCCCCTCTAGGTTTAATCCCGGCCGAACACCTTGCCGGCACCTCGTGTGCCGGTTTTTTTTGCATGTTATTTTTGAATCCCGTCCTGTCGAGGCTCTTGCAGCCCCGTCTGAGCTTCGTCGTCCACCAGCCAGTGGGTCAATGCGCCCTCCAGCTCCTGCAGCCCGGTCTTCTTTAACGCTGAAAAAAGCTGCACGGTCACCAACCCCTCCAGGCCCTCCCTGTCTAACGCCCGGCGCACCGCCAGCAGCGCATTTTTTGCCGGGCCCTGGTTGAGCTTGTCGGCCTTGGTCATCAGCAAGTGGACGGGCAGCTGGCTGTTCACCGACCACTCAATCATATGCCAGTCGTATTCCTGCAACGGGTGGCGCACATCCATCACCAGCACCAGCCCCCGCAACGACTCGCGGTTTTGCAGGTATTGTTCCAGTTGTTTGTCCCACTGACTTTTCACCGCTTTGGGGACTTTGGCGTATCCATAGCCCGGTAAATCCACCAGACGGGTACCGGGCGTCAGGCCAAAAAAATTCAGAAGTTGTGTGCGCCCGGGGGTTTTACTGGTGCGGGCCAACTTGCCCTGGCGGGTCAACGCGTTGATGGCACTGGATTTGCCCGCGTTAGAGCGCCCGGCAAACGCCACTTCGGCGCCGCTATCCAGGGGGCACTGTTGCAGGGTTGCCGCGCTGAGCAGAAAATGGGTTTGGGCGAAGGGCAGGGGGACATTCATGGCGCCAGTATAACGCTTAAGCTATATATGCGATTGGTATATAATGCCCGTCGTTTTTGGCTACGCCCTCTTGCCGGGCACCCTGCGGATGACGCGGTAAAGCAAACCGGACTACTTTCAAGGTCGGCGACGGCCTCCACAGGGGGTCGATCTCGGGACACTGTTGGCGATCGTGCCCCCTGGCACAGCGTCTTGAAACAAAGCCGACAACAGCAATTAGCGACTGAACGCTACAATCAGGCAGGACAATCAGGAGCGCGCATTAACTCATGAACACAATTTTCAAGGGCTTGGCCCAGGTATTGATTGTCACCGTTGGCGGGCTACTGACCGTCGCTGCACTTGCCAGCGGCGATGCGGCGGCAGGTAAAGGCAAGACGGCCGTGTGCGCGGCCTGCCATGGTGCCGATGGCAACAGCCCCTCCGCCGCATACCCGAAACTCGCGGGCCTGGGGGAAAAATATCTGCTCAAGCAAATGCGCGATATCCGCGCTGGTGATCCGGCGAAAAACGGACGCCCCGTACCTGAAATGACGGGTATGCTTGCCGGGCTGAGCGATCAGGATCTGCAAGACATCGCCGCTTATTACGACGGCCAGCAACGCCAGCTCTCCGGCGCCCAGGGCGACGCCAAATCCCTCGCGCTGGGTGAGAAAATATACCGTGCGGGCAATCTGGAAACCGGTGTTGCCGCCTGTACGGGATGCCATTCGCCGAGCGCCAACGGCAACGCGCCAGCGGGTTATCCCGCGCTGGGGGGGCAACACGCCGCCTACATTGCCAAGCAATTGCGGGCGTTTCGCACCGGCGCCCACGCCCTCGACGATCCGACGGCACGGGTAAATGACGAGTCCCAGATCATGCGCGGAGTCGCCGCCCATCTGAACGATCAGGAGATCAATGCATTGGCGGATTTCATCGCCGGGTTGCGCTGAGTCAGATGGTTAAAAAGGCGGCT